>CALHST010000016.1 GCA_938038825.1 uncultured Paracoccaceae bacterium
GCCGGTAAACACAGCCAACTGCTCTTCGAATTGCAGCTTTTCCGTCATGTAAGACGTGGTGCCGCCCCCCAGCAATTCTGCCAGAATGCGCAATGCGGCGGCTTTTTCCTGTGCGCCCGCATCGCGTTCCGGCGCGATATAACTGCGCGAGACATATTCCGTGGCCACCCGCGCATCGCGAAAGATCACCCGACGTTCTGCATTTTGTGGCGGTTCTTCGGACCGCAGACGTTCCGGCAGGTCTGGATTGAACGGAATGGGACCGTAATGTTCTTCGGCCAGTGCGCGCACCTCTTGCGGGGTCACATCACCGGACACCACAAGGATCGCGTTATTGGGTGAATAGTGAATACCGTAAAAATCAAGTGCGTCCTGCAGGGACAAGGTTTCCATCTCGTGTTTCCAGCCGATGATGGGCACGCCATATCGGTGGTTCAAATACTGCGCCGCATTCATCTGCTCGCCGAACAACGCACGCGGGTTGTTTTCGGTGCGCTGGTTGCGCTCTTCCAGAATGACCTGACGTTCGGTGAGAATGTCTTCTTCCGTCAGGCGGATGTTTTTCATCCGATCCGCTTCCATTTTCATCATCAACCCAAGGCGGTCGGCTGCAACGCGTTGAAAATAGGCAGTGTAGTCATAGCTGGTGAAGGCATTGTCGCGCCCACCATTGGCGGACACCACGGCCGAAAACTCCCCTGATTTCAGGGTATCCGTGGCCTTGAACAACAGATGTTCAAGGAAATGCGCGACGCCGGACTGGCCCACGGGTTCATCCGCAGACCCGGCGCGATACCACAACATATGTTGCACCACTGGGGCGCGGTGATCTTCCACCACGACAACGTCCATGCCGTTGTCTAACGAAAATGTCGTGACCAGTTCATTCGCGCTCGCCCATGCGGGCATGACGGTCGCGGCAAGAATGGCAAGGGATCGGCGCAACATAGACACTCCTCTCAAAGCAGAAATCATGAGGTAGATGTACGCTGAACCACGACCGGTTCAAGCATACTGGCAATAACGTGAGCAAATCGTTTAAAAACGCTATCTCGGGGGGGCCGTAGGTGTGCGCACCCCGGCCCGACGCCAACGTTGGTTTTCTGCCGAGGCATCCAGCGTTTCACGCTTGTATACCAAGGCATAATTGTCCCGCTTCACCAGTCGGATTTGCAGGAACCGGCCCCGGCGTTTGCGGAAGGCTTCATCTTCTTCGGCCAAGGTCTGGCGAATGGTTCCATCACGGCCCAAGCGGCTGGCATAGGTGACAATGCCGGAATCCCCGGTTGGAATGCCACCGTTCACATTGGTGCCCCGCGTACCGCCCAACGCCGCGACCGAGTCATTTAGCGGTTGTTGGTCGGTGCGGTTCACACCACCCGGCGTCGGTTCCGGCAAGTCAGAGAAGTTTTCGGGTTGCTGTAAAGGTTCACCCGGAACGATCAGAAATTCGTCTGGTCCTTCACCCGGCTTTTGCAACTGGCGCAGGTTTGATTCACCGCATGCCGCAAGGCTTACGCTGGCCAAAATCAATATCAGATGCCACACACGCATCATGGCGCCCCCATATCTTGTGTTCCAGCTAGGATACGCTACCCAACAGCGGATTGTCACGCAGCCTTTTTGCCATCCGGGGTCAGGAACACAAGCCCTATTGCCCCCACAAAAATAAACACATCCGCGATGTTAAAGCTGAACGGGTTGTGAATCCCGCAGCAAGACATGTTCAAAAAGTCCAAAACATAGCCATAGATCGCTCGATCCACGACATTTCCAAGGGCCCCACCAATGACGAAACCGGCACAAATCAGCCCAAGACGTGGGATATCCGTGCCCCGGACCCACCACAGGATCCAACCGCATATCAACAGCGCAAGGGCAATCAGCACCCATGCACTGTTACAATCTTTGAAGAGACCAAAGTTGATCCCGCAATTTTCGCCGTAGCGAAAGTTGACAAACGGGGGCCACACGTCGATCGCAAGCACCCGCCACAGCTCCATTTGATGGATGACCACATACTTGCTGATCTGGTCGATCAGCCCCGCAATCAGGGCAGAGATCCACAGAATCCGCATGTCAGTGCCGGAAATGGCGCATGCCGGTAAACACCATGGCAAGGCCCGCCTCGTCTGCGGCTGCAATCACGTCATCGTCGCGCATGGACCCGCCCGGCTGGATCACACAGGTTGCGCCTGCGGCAGCGGCCTCTAGCAGACCATCTGCAAAGGGGAAGAACGCGTCCGACGCCACAGCCGACCCTTGGGTCAACGGCGCGGGCAAGCCCAGCGCCTCGGCCATGCGTTCGGCTTTCTTGGCCGCGATCAGCGCACTGTCTACGCGGCTCATCTGGCCTGCCCCGACGCCCACTGTTGCGCCGTCTTTGACGTAGACAATTGCGTTGGACTTCACGTGTTTGGCGATAGTCCAAGCAAAGCGCAGGTCAGCCATTTGTTCGGCTGTGGGCTGCACTTTGGTGACGACTTTCAGTTCGCTATCAGGCACGAACCCAGTATCTTTGTCCTGAACAAGCCACCCGCCCGCAACTTGCTTGGCCGACAAGATCGGCGCGCGTGGATCGGCCAAACCGTCTGTCGTCAACAAACGCAGGTTCTTTTTGGCCGCAAACACGGCCTTGGCCGCATCTGACGCGCCCGGCGCAATCACAACTTCGGTAAAGATCCCGGCCATTTCTTGCGCTGTGGCTTCGTCCAACGGCTGGTTCAGCGCGACGATTCCACCAAAGGCAGAGGTCTGATCGCAGTTGAACGCCTTTTGATACGCCTCTTGCAACGTGGCACCCGTGGCCGCGCCACAGGGGTTGGCGTGCTTGATAATCACACAGGCCGGACCGTTTTCCGGGGCGAATTCGCTGATCAGCTCAAACGCGGCGTCGGTGTCGTTGATGTTGTTATAAGACAGCTCTTTGCCCTGATGCTGAACGGCTGTGGCCACACCGGGGCGGTTGGACCCATCGGTGTAAAAGCGCGCCGCTTGATGCGGGTTCTCGCCATAGCGCATTTCTTGTTTCAGCGTACCCGCAAAGCTACGGCGGCGCGGCGTCCCCGGCACTTGTTCGGCCATCCATGTGCTGACGGCGGTGTCGTAGGCGGCGGTGCGGGCATAGGCGGTTTGGGCAAGCAGTTGACGCAGCGCATAGGTGGTTTGGCCATCGTTCGCATTCATCTCAGCCAGCAGCACGTCGTAGTCTTCGACATCCGTGATGATGTTCACAAACCCATGGTTTTTCGCAGCAGAGCGGATCATCGCAGGGCCGCCAATGTCGATGTTTTCGATCATCTCGTTATACTCGGCACCCCGCGCCAATGCGTCTTCGAACGGGTACAAATTCACCACAACCAGATCAATGGCGCCAATCCCGTGTTCCGTCATGGACGCCACGTGATCGTCATTGTCGCGCAGCGCCAGCAGCCCGCCATGCACAACAGGGTGCAGGGTCTTGACCCGTCCATCCATCATCTCTGGAAAGCCCGTCACGTCCGACACGTCTTTCACATCACAGCCCGCCTCGCGCAGCGCTTTGGCGGTGCCGCCCGTGGACAAAAGTTCAACCCCTTTTGCCGCCAGGGCCTGCCCAAACGCAGCAAGCCCCGTCTTGTCTGAAACGGAAATCAAAGCACGGCGTACGGGGTAAAGATCGGTCATGTGGTGTCCTGTTTATCGGCCGCTAAGGCAGCTCAATCTCATCGCGGGTGATATCGCGCACGCCAATGGCAGACTCTTGCGGTTTGGACAAGGACCAGCGCAGCTTTGTGACGTATTCAACCGCGCGCCCTGACAGGACGATCTGTTGCGAAGCACGTGGTTTCAACCGCCCCGTTTCCAAATAGACCGACGGTTCCAGCCGCAAGGGCACGCCTTCGGAGCGGAACACCCAGACTTCACCACTTTTCAACGTAATCGACACGGCCGTTCCACCCAGATCAAGCCGCACATCCGCTTCGGGATGCAAATGGAACCGGATGTCATAGGGGATGCCCGCAAGACGGACCGCATCCATGGATTTTTCAAATCGCCGCCGATCGGCATCTTCCAATGCCAGCAGCATGTCTTCGCCCGCCAGTGCGCGGCCATCAAAGGTCATCTCTAACGTGCGGGCATGGGTCAGCCCATGCGTCAGTACATAACCATCATGCCCGCCCTGAAACCGCATGCCATCCGGGGCGCGGCCAATCTCGACCGGAACATTTTGTGGCGCATCGACCAACGACTCGCGTTTGGTGATTTTGTCGATGTCATCCAGCCGAGCACTGGAATAGCCATCCAAAGACAAGGTGGAATGCGATGGGGTCGCCCGCCCTGCCCGGCGCCATTCGGTTCCAAAGCTGACGCCCGAACCGCAATTGACGATCATCGGACGCCTGCCTGACGTCATCTCGAACGCCAATGTCGAGGCATGCGCATTTACATTGGCCGGGCCTTTGGGCGGCGGGCTTGCATCAATCACAACACTGGTGCGCCCCGCTGACAGCCGCGCATAGCCCATGGACAACCCGTCCGGTGCTGCGTGTTTGGCCCCGGAGGATGCCAAGGCATGATCCAGCCAGCCCTCGGTGCCGCGCCCCCCGCCATGAAAGCGCGCCAAAGACCCGTCCGCATGACGCAATGTCCGCAAGGATGGGGCGATCAGGTCAATCGCTTCGATCACCGCTGCGGGCACTTTCTGCTCGGCTTCTGACAAGGCCGCAACGGCCCAGGTCAGCAACATAAAGACATGCAAAAGTTCTTGGGGATTGCGGGTTGGGATCCCGCCTTCATCATCAATCTGGTCGCCGCATTCCTTGGCCAAAGCTGTAATCGCAGGCGCGGCGAGCTTTTCCAAACCTTCCAACGCAAGACTGGCATAGATCAGCCCCGTCAGCGCCTCAAAACGCTCCATCCCTGGTGCTGCGGCATGCCAGCGGCGCGACAAAAACCGCGTTTGATGGGCAAGCGACCGGTAGAACACCACCGAGTCGTCGCTTTCTTTGCCGCGCAACAGGAACAAGGCGTGGTTGATCCAACGGATCAGCCGCCGACCCGTCAGATCCGGGGTCCATCCGGGCCCGCTGCCATTGCCAAAGCGCGCAATCCATTGCCATGTCCAATCAGATGCCGCGGATCGGGCCTTTTGATCGCCCACTGCAACCAAATCGTCCAGCCAGGAAAACCCCTGCACTTCCTGCTCAAACATCACATCTGGCGCAGCTATGTCCCAAATCTCGGTATCCGGAGCAACCACCAGATGGCCTGCGAACAAATAGTTCCCTGCCGCCAATTGCCGACCCTTGGCAAAACTGCCGATGGTGCGCGGTTCCGGCGACGACACAAAAGCGGACGCGCCTTTCGTGCGCGTTGCAAGACGCGCATGCAATCGGTGCATGAACTGCGTTCGCCGCGAACTGAAGCTGCTATGTTTGCTCATATCGTCTGCCTTTTACGCTCTGTCGGCGCTTTATGCCCGGATACTATGCGGAACGGGCCGCCGAGTCACGTGCGGTGATCCTCCTCAGGCACCTTTTCGCAACGCGGCGATGTAAAATCCATCCATGCCGCCCCGCTCTGCCCAAAAATCAGGGCGCAATCGCAAGCCACCCGCATCCGAGCGCCAGGCATCCTCGACCCAGGGCTGATCCATTGCGTCCGCGTCCAGCGACAAATTCGCGTGGCGGCTCAGAGCCTCTTCCACCTGCACTTCGCCCTCGTCGGGCAGCAGGGAACAGGTGCAAAACACCAGTTGCCCGCCGGGTTTGACCAAGGTCAGCGCATGATCAATCATCTTGCCCTGCATCTCGATCAAAGTGGCGAAATCCGATCCATCCTTGGCAAAAGGCAAATCGGGATGGCGGCGCATCGTGCCGGTTGCGGAACATGGCGCGTCCAACAAAACCGAATCCCATTGGCCGTTATAGGTGAACGCATCTGCGGTTTTCATCCGCGCCGTCAGTCCTGTACGGTCCAGATTTTGCCCCACACGTTCCATCCGCACCGGAGAGATATCCACCGCTGTGACAGCACATCCCGCCGCAGCCAATTGCAGAGTTTTCCCGCCGGGGGCCGCGCACAGGTCCAGAACTTTCTCACCACGGACAAGCTTGGCGGGAAGGGCAGCCGCCGCATCCTGCACCCACCAGTCGCCACTGTCATACCCGGCAAGGGCGGTGACCTGCCCGGCATTGTGCACCCGAACCGATCCTGTCGGCAAAACCGTGCCGCCGGTCATCTCAGCCACAGCCGCTGGGTCGGTCTTCGCGGTCAGATCCAACGGCGCACCTGCGTGATGCGCCGCCTCGCAGCCCGCAACGGCAGCCCGCCCCCACGCATGCACCAAGGGCTGGCGCAACCAACGCGGCATGCGTGGCACGGGCAATCCCGCCCAATCTTTTGGCGCATCTTCTGCCAGTTTGCGCAGAACCGCATTCACCAAGCCTTTGGCACGGTTATGATGTTTGTCGCGCGACGCAAGTGACACCAGATCATTCACCACACCATGCGCCGCCGCACCGCCCGCCAATTCCACAGCACCAAGACGCAACAGATTGCGAATGGGCAATGGGGGGGCTTTGGGCACATGGCGCAAAATCAACGCATCCGCGCGATCCATATTGCGCAACACCTCTTGCGCCAATCGTTGCGCCCGCGCCCGATCCGGCGGATCCAAACGCTCAAACACCCCGTCCGCCGTCAATTCCGACATCAGTTTTCCGTCCTCCAGAATGCGTTGCAGAACAAACGCCGCGCTGCGCCGTGCCGGTATGCCGTTGTCTGCCATGGTCCATGAGTCCTTGCTTTGAAAAACTGTCGGCGTATATCAGGGCTATGACCGAAAAGGAAACACCCAAAAGCGATCTGCCCCCGGCTGCGCAACGCGCATTGGCCGAAGCAGAGGAGCGCCGCAAGCGCGCGGCACGCGATCCTTCTTTGCCAAAAGAGCTGGGAGGCCGCGATGGCCCTGAACCCGTGCGCTATGGCGATTGGGAGAAAAAGGGCCTTGCCGTCGACTTTTAGGGTCCAAGCGATGGCCCACTGCAGCCCGCGTCAGGGTGATCGCGATCCGGTCAAACACCCCAACGTTCGGTCCAACAGATCTACGCCCTGCATGTTCCAAAAATGCAAAAGATCAATAAAGATCCAGTTTTCCGCCAACTTGGTGCCTTCGCGCCGATAGATGTCGATGACCCGCATGTCACCTTTCAAACCGGTGGCGGGCATGCCCATAAAGCCGCCTTTGTTTTCCAAGGTCAGGTTTGGCCAGCCAAAAAATCCGCCATAGTGGCCTTCGCACACTTTGGCGATGTGACCGCGAAAATCCCGGTCCTGAAAGGCCGCGCGAAATGGGCCGGAATGCTGTTTGGCATAGCGTTCAATCGTGTAGCTTGCCCCAATGCCCGCCGGACCCCACCACAGCATATCGTCATGCCAGCTGCGCGCCAGTTCCGCCTCAAGCGGTTCGGATTTCCCCCCCGACCATTTCGAGATATCCGTAACCATGAAATTGATCGCATCCACGGTCATCTGTGTGTCTGACGCAGGCGCATCGCGCAGCAGAACCCCATCACTGGTGCGCGGCCCCGGCTGCACCAAATGTTGCCCGGTTTCCGGCCCAAATGGGCGCAACCCGGTCTGCATCATCAGATGCGGAATGTCGCAGAACAATGCTTGCTCGGTGATCTTACCCCCGTCCACCCGCGAAAACTCGCAATAGCGCAGCATCACGATCTTGCCTGTGGCCGGAATCCCCAACCACGGTGCATCCAGCAACCCCATAAGATGACCCATCGACACAACCCAGGTCGAGGCCCCGTCATCAATCTGATTACGTCCTGCGAAAAAGATGTCCTGACGGCGTTGCAGATGGGCAAAGGCCCGCTTCAGCGGTGCCCAAAACACCTCGGCAATGGCCTCGGGCCCGGTTTGTTCGTGAAACGGATGATAGCCCCGCCAAAAACAATCGGGGGACATGGCTGTCTTCAAAACGCCTGCCATGTCATCCGGGTTTGCACCTTCAATGGCGTTTTGCAGATCCAGCACAAGGGCTTTTTCGGTTTGGAATTCAGTCATGGTCTTGGATCCTGTCGCACGCAGCCTTGTGTCGCGACGCACCAAAAGATGATCAAACCGCGCCGTCTTGATCACCAAAGCGTTTTTTCAACGCTGCTGCAATCTGATCCCGCGCTTGGCGGTAATTTTCCAGTTTTGCGTCCCGCGTTTCACCCAAACCCGTTGGGTCCAAAATCGGCCAATATTCTACATCCAGATGGAAAAACCGGGTGAGTTCCAATGCCCGCCGTTGACTGGCCGGCGACAGGGCAATCACCAGATCAAACGAGGATAAATCATCACCCCATTGTTCCATTTCATCAAAGGATCGCGACCGGTGCCGCGACAGCTCCACGCCCATCTCTTGGCAAACCGCAATGGAAAATCCGTCGATTTCCAAATCGTTATGCACGCCAACAGATTGCACATAGGTATCCGCGCCATACAGCTTTTTCATAATGCCTTCCGCCATAGGCGAGCGGACCGCATTGTGATCGCAGCAAAACAGAACAGATTGCGGCAACTCTTCCGACATCTAGCCCCCGAAATGCAATACGCAGATGAGCGTAAACAGCCGGCGCGCCGTGTCTGTGTCGATGTCGACTTTGCCTTCCAGACGTTCCTGCAAGACCCGACTGCCTTCGTTGTGAATACCCCGCCGCGCCATGTCGATCGTTTCGATCTGACTGGGGGCAGCTGTTTTCACAGCCTCGAAATAGCTTTCGCAAATCTGGAAGTAATCTTTGACCACTTGCCGAAACGGGCCAAGGCTCAGATGAAATTCTGCGGCCTTTTCAGACGCTTCCGTATTCACGTCAAACACCAGCCGTTTTTCACGGATGCTCAGGCCCAAATGATAGGGCCCCAAGGGCGCATTGCGATCCTCGCGGGGAGGCAAGACAAAGGAGTTGTCTTCCAGCAAGTCAAAAATCGCGACTTTGCGTTCCTGCGCGATCTCGGGCGTTGGCGGGGGCAAGCCTGCGTCGTCAAGTTCTATATGCGTGATGCGTGTCATTGCGGCGCATCCTTCCAGTCACTGTTTTGATGTCCAATATCGGATGGGTCACCGTATCGCAATCTAACAGATTATTCTTAACAACGACGGCGCCTCGTCACCTTTTGAAACGGCACGCTCCGATGTGTTTACCGATTTAGCTTTGCCAACCGCGCAGTCACGGAAAGACCATGCGCCTCAAGGCTCTCTGACACGGCCAAAACTTCGGCACTGGGGCCAATGGCGCGTAAACTCTCAGCAGACATCTTGGCCAAGGTGGTGCGTTTCATGAAATCCAGCACCGACAAGCCGGACGAAAACCGGGCTGACCGCGCAGTCGGCAAGACATGGTTCGGCCCGCCGACATAGTCGCCGATGGCTTCGGGGGTCCATTGGCCCAGGAAAATCGCGCCCGCATGCGTGATCTTTTCGGACAAGCCATCGGGATCCGCCACACATAATTCCAGATGTTCCGGGGCAATGCGATCCGACAGGGCCGCAGCCTCGTCCAAGTCCCGCACAACAATCACGGCACCGAACTCTTCCCAACTTGCGCCCGCAATCTCGCGGCGTTCCAACGTGTGCAGGCGGGCCTCAATGGCGCCGACAACTGCCCGCCCAAAGGCCTCATCTGTGGTGATCAACAGGGCCTGAGCACTGGGGTCATGCTCCGCTTGGCTCATCATATCCAACGCGATCCAATCGGCGTCATTCTCACCATCTGCGATGACCAGAATTTCGGACGGCCCTGCGATCATATCGATCCCGACCTTGCCAAAAACCCGCCGTTTGGCAGCAGCAACAAACGCATTGCCCGGCCCGGTGATCTTGTCGACAGGTTCTACGGTTTCGGTCCCATAGGCCAGCGCCGCCACAGCCTGAGCGCCCCCAATCCGGTAAATCTCATCCACACCAGCGATCTGTGCTGCCGCCATTACCGCCGGGTTCACCAGACCATCCGGGGTCGGCACCACCATCGCCAATCGCGCCACACCCGCAACTTTCGCCGGAATCGCATTCATCAAAACCGAAGACGGATAGGTCGCAACCCCACCCGGAACATACAACCCTGCTGCGGACACAGGTGTCCAACGCCAGCCCAAAGTCGCGCCACTATCATCCACCCAAGACGCATTTTCCGGAATTTGGCGCCCATGATAAGCCCGGATCCGCTCCGCCGCCAATTCCAACGCTGAACGCACATCAGCCGACACCTCTGCCGCAGCAGCCGCAACCTCCTCTGCGGTCATGCGCAACGACTTGGATGTCAACGCAACCCGGTCAAACCGCTCTGTCAGCTCCAAAACAGCCGTATCACCCCGCGCCCGCACATCCGCAATAATGTCTGCCACGACTGCATCCACATCTGGGCTGTCCTCGCGCTTTGCCCCCAAAAGGGCCTTAAACGCAGCCTCGAAACCCGCATCCTGACTGTTCAAAAACTGTGGCATAGGATTGGTCCCTCAATCATCTCATGGCCAAATAGCCCGTGACCCAACGGCTCTCAACCCTAACTTCTTTTTGCTGAAAATATCCCGGGGGAGACGCCAAAGGCGGCGGGGGCAGAGCCCCTATAAAACATGGCGTGCGCAGCACATTTGTCTAAGCCCCGTGATCCGGCGCGCGCCCGGACGGCGCTTTATACGGTCGGGTCACATCGCGCAGCCCTACTTCCAGCGCCTCAACAGACAGGCGCAGCGCGGCATCGCCCGCCAAAGTCAGCGTCAAAATACCCGTGCCATCTTCTTCTGCGTCAAACTCCAAAACCATCAAAGACATCACCAAATCCTTGGATTTGCGATCCACGCCCTGACTGGCCACGCCCATGACATGATCTATGATCAATACGGATTGCACCCGCTCTGGTGATTGCAGCGCTCGGGGGCCCTCTTCCCAACGGAACCGGTTTAACAAAATGGCAAAGCGTCGCTTTGTCTTGCCCCAGCTCATTTCCTCGACAGGAAACACGGCATCCTGCACCAGGGCAGACAGGATTTGCAGACCCTCTACATCAAACGCGCCAATATTGACGGGTGCTTCGCGCCCGTCTTCAAACCGTGCATCTTCGACCATCAGTCTTTCACCCGTTCGATATGGGCGCCCACGCCGGAAAGCTTGCGTACGACCTGTTCGTACCCACGATCCAAGTGATATACCCGGCCCACGCGCGTTTCGCCCTCTGCGGCAAGACCCGCCAGGATCAAGGAAACTGACGCACGCAGATCTGTCGCCATAACTGGCGCGCCCCGCAACTTCTCGACGCCCGTCACAGTCGCTGTTCCGCCTGAGACATCAATCTGCGCGCCCATGCGCATAAGCTCTGGCGCATGCATAAAGCGGTTTTCAAAGATCTTTTCTTCCAGAACCGACGTGCCCTCTGCTGTACATAACAAGGCCATCATCTGCGCTTGTAAGTCGGTTGGGAACCCCGGGAATGGCTCGGTTGTGACGTCAACGGCGTGAATACGTCCGTTCTTGCGCGCCACTTTCAGCCCGTTGTCGGATTCCGACACCGATATGCCAGCCGCATCCAACTTTTCGCAGAAGGCTGCCAGAAGGTCGATCCGTCCGCCCAGCAATTCCACTTCGCCACCGCAAAACGCCGGCGCCAGCATATACGTGCCCAATTCGATGCGATCTGTGACCACTTGGTGTGTGGCTCCGCCCAGACGATCCACGCCTTGAACAGTGATGGTCGAGGTCCCGTCGCCGTCAATCTGGGCGCCCATCGCCCGCAAGCAATCCGCAAGATCCACGATTTCGGGCTCGCGCGCTGCATTGTTCAACACTGTGGTGCCTTTGGCCAATGTCGCGGCCATCAGCGCGTTTTCTGTGGCCCCAACTGACGCAAACGCAAAATCGACGATGCCGCCTTTCAGGCCGCCTTTGGCTTGGGCGTGCACATACCCGTCTTTTAATTCAAGCTCGGCCCCCATGGCCTCTAACGCCTTCAGGTGCAAATCCACGGGCCGGGCGCCAATGGCACATCCGCCGGGCAAAGACACAACCGCTTGCCCTGTTCGCGCAAGCAACGGGCCCAGCACCAGGATAGAGGCCCGCATTTTCCGCACGATGTCATAATGCGCCAAATGGCTGGTCAAATTGTGAGACGACATCGCCAGCACTTTGCCATCCGCCAACGAGGTCACTTCGGCGCCCAAAGATTCCAATAACGCGGACAGGGTCGCAATATCACTGAGACGCGGGGCATTTGTGAGGGTCAAAGGCTCTTCACTCAGTAACGTCGCAGGCATCAGCGTCAAACACGCGTTTTTTGCGCCCGCAATCGGGATTTGCCCGTTTAATTCACCGTTTCCGGTGACAATAATACTATCCATCCTGCCTGTCCTTGCCTGTATCTGTTTCTGCCTCAGGGGCCACATGTTGCCCAGCACGCGCTTTGGCTTGTGCCTTACGCTTCGCCATATTCGCCTTCAAGGACGCTTTGAGCCGATCTTCGCGGCTTTCATTGGTTTTCGAACGAGGTGCCTGTGCCATGATGCCTTGTTACCTTATGCATCAAAAAGCGTCCAGATAGGCCTTGCGTGGATTGGGCTTTAGGGCTACAGACCCGCCTCACGACCGGCGCTGCAGTGGCTCAGTGGTAGAGCACCCCCTTGGTAAGGGGGAGGTCGGGAGTTCGATCCTCCCCTGCAGCACCA
>CALHST010000017.1 GCA_938038825.1 uncultured Paracoccaceae bacterium
TGCCAGCCTTACATACCTGTCGCCGCCCGTCACAATGGTGATGGCATGGTTTCTGTTTGGCGAAACCCTTTCGACAACAGGATTGATCGGGTTGGGCGTCGCCACGCTTGCTGTTGGGCTTACACTCACTGCGAAGAGTGACGTGGCAGTCGACGCGGGAAAATGTGGCGGATGTAGAAACCAAAAAGACTGCATGGGCAAATTGACACCAGCTGAGTAACGCCAATACCTAAAAGACCAAAAGGGCTGCGAGCGTAAACGTGGCCCTTTTTCCGTTGGTCAAGGCATAGACCTGAATACTGAAGAAAACTTGGTGTGTGAAACACCATGGCACCGAGCTGGACGCCGAAAGAGGCGCCAACGAAAAGCCAGCTCTGGACCGTGTCTTACCACAACTCTTGTGTCGGGTGACGCGCGTCACAGAAATCGATTCCAATCGTCCGTATTCCTGAAAACGAATAAATTGTTACGCATTTTCAGTTCACTACCCGCGGTGGCGCGGTTTGAAGGACTCCGTGCTTTGTCTGAAATACAAATTTTTGAGGGAACTTGAATTCATGAAACCTAGTACATTTGCAAAATTGGCGGTGATTTCCTTTGGAGTATCAGGTTGTGATCTTGGTGAATTTTTGGAAACCGTTGGTCAACCGATAAAACCTCAACAAGCGGTGGCGACTGCCGCTACACCTGCGCCTGCTCGGCAATCGGTCACAACGCCAGTTCGTCCTGTGACAACCCCGCAAGCGACACGTGTGCCAACGCCCGTGACACCGAAAGCACGTCAAGCGGCTGTTGAAACGCCTGCTCAAGACGACGGAAACAGAAACGAAAGAGACGACTCTGGAAGTTCTTCCTCAGGCGCTTCTTCCGGGGGTCAAGGGTCCATCGGTGGCGGCGCAGGCGCTGGCTCGTCGGGGGGCGGTGTTGCTTCTGGCGGTGGCGGAGATGTTGGCGGCGGAGCAACCACCTTTAGCTTCTAATACAGTCAAAAAATTCTTTTTGGTTATCCGTGATAGGGGAATATCGTGTTGAATCTAAAGAACCTTTTACGAAAAAATATTAGTGCCCGAGCGTTGGTGAGTCAGCGGACACGCGCAGCACAAGTGTCCTTCCTGGCCTTTCTAACAATGTCTGCAACCAGCGCTTTGGCTGGTGATCCGGCATATGAAAAAGTCGCACTCATCATTGGAAATTCCGACTACGTCGAAATGCCTGACTTGCCCAACGCAATCAATGATGCGGCCGCTGTTTCCAAAATGTTGGAAGACTCCGGCTATCTGGTCATCGAAAAACAAGACCTGACGAAACAAGAATTCAGCGAAACGATTGCCCAAATCAGCACGAATTTGAACAGTTCGTCGGAAGTGGTCTTCTTTTTTGCCGGTCATGGGTTTCAGATTGGGTCTGAAAATTACCTCATTCCAACGAATTCCCAGATCTCGGATCTTACGGATATTCCTCTCGAAAGCATTTCCTTAACCCACGTGCTTGAACATTTCTCTACTTTGTCTGGATCACAAGTGGTGTTGTTGGATAGCTGCCGCAACAATCCATTCATTGGGCAACAAGCGTATAACGGCCTGGGCACCGAACAGTTGAAGATTGAAAATGGGTTCTCGTTTCAATCCGCGCCGGTAAATTCGCTGATCTCTTTCAGCACCGCACCCGGGTCTGTGGCGCTCGATGGAGAGGGCGAAAACTCTCCCTATACAACGTCTTTGATCAATGCGACGGCGATGTTTCCTGACTATGACATTGCGAGCATTCTGCCCATTATGCGGGCGCAGGTTTTTGAGGAAACCCAAGGGTTTCAAGTTCCTTGGGAAAGCTCTTCCTTGCTGAAACCAGTTTACTTGTCCAAACGGCCTGACGATGTGATCGGCGATCAGTTAGTGGTTGAGCCAGCTCGTCAAAACGTGCAAGTCTCTCAGGCTCAAACGGCCCCTGATGCAGCGTCGTCTATCCAAATTGCTTTGACGGGCCATGTTGAAAAGCATGTGCCGATATTTGCGCAAAACGACACGCGTGGATTGAGTTTGGCGTCAGATCTTGTGGTAAGCACCGTTCCGGAAAACGGATGGCTGGGCATTGTGAATGGTGATTCAGTTCGCAGAGTGGGCATGGGGGACAGTGTTGGCGCGTCTGAAGTTGCGCACTTAACTTATTCTCCGGATGTGAGTGCAAACCTGCGCACAAGGGGCCTGCGTCCTGTCGTGGATTTTGTGGAACTTCGACGCGGTGGAAACAATGTAAGCGTCCAGATTAATCTTGATTACCACGCCTGCGATCTTGCAGCGGCATCACCCCAGGATTCACAGGGCCTTGGTCTGGCCGTCGAAAACTTTAATCTAGATCCTGACAAGGCGTTGCCAGCTTGTTTGCAAGCTGTCGAAGAATTTCCAACTGTCGGTCGTTTTTTCTATCAACTGGCCCGCGCACATATTGCAAAGCAGCAATTCGACGCAGCCCAGTCCGCCATGGAAACTGCGCGTGATCTTGGACATATTCGTGCCCATGCTGGACTGGGCCAAGTACAACTGACCCAAACACGCGGTATTGCAGCAGACAACACGCGTCGCAAACAGGATGCCATCATCCAACACTATGTCGACGGACATCAGGTTGGGGATATTTTGGCGACTTACTTGCTGGGGCGTCACCTGATCCGGCACGGGGACACACCTGCGGATCGCCAAAATGGATTTCGCCTTTTACATCGCGCAAAAGACGCCGGACATGTTGAAGCATTGAACGAGTTGGGGCGGTATTTTCTTGTTTCAAAAACAGGCGATGCCAATCCCCAGCGCGGTTTGCAGTATTTCGAAGAATCCGCCCAGCGTGGCAACAACCAAGGGCATAACAGTCTGGGTATGATTTATAAAAACGGACTGGGTGGTTTAGACACCGACTTCACCAAAGCAGTTGCAAATTTTGAAGCTGCAGCATCGCTGAAACACCCGACTGCTCCCACCAGCCTTGGGCGGGTTTGGTCAGAAGGTGTTCTTGTGCAGCCCGACTTTTCAAAAGCGCTTGAATGGTACGACGCGGGCTTATCTCGCGGGGATCCTTGGGGTGGAACCAATGGCGCAAACCTGATCATTCTGGGTAAGATACCGGGAACCGATACAACGCAGGCAGCGGTTCGGCTGGCAAAAGCAGTTGCCATTGGCGCGAGCGATGCGCAACGCGCAGCGGCCGACATGCAAAAGGGCTTGTCCAAAAAAGAACTGTCCTTGGGTTTGCAGCGTCTTCTACGAGACATGGGGCAGGACGTGACGGTAGATGGAAACCCCGGACCACAAACTGAGCGTGCGGTTATCAACGTCTATGGCGCGCTTGTTCGGTTGGAGTCTGCGGAAGACATCGCGCACGCGACAAACAAAGTCGCGGAAGTCTTCTGGGAACGCGCCGGACTTCGGAGAGACTTGAATTGAAGCGACGTTCAAAGGTTCGTTCTTAGCAGAATTTCGATGCGGATTTTTTCTTGTGCTCCGAAGGAACGATGTTTGTCTACAACGCCTTTTAACCGACGAATGGCGCTACGCACCAAGTGTCCAGCATCTTGTGCAACAAGGCCATTCAAACTGCCTGCGCGCAGTGCGCTCTCGGTGAAAGGTGTTCGTTCATGGGCAATTTTGACAGTGCTTTTGGGCAAATTAAGGTCATCAAGTATCTCAAGCGGTATGCGCGCCTCTGATGACATAACGTAGATTGCAACAATATCTGGGTTTGAGTTGAGCCCAGCGCTGATAATCGTCCGCGCACGTTCTTCGTTGCCATAGGTCTCCAACGAGGGAAGCCCGCGGATGTCGGGGAAATTCTGGATCAATTCCTGATCAAAGCCGCGACGGCGCTCTAGGCTATCGCGAGAGGTCATGCTTTCGGAAATTACCATCACTGAACCGGACCTGCCACCCACACACTGACCAAGCAAGAGGGCGGCGGTTGCACCTGCCGCACTGTTGTCGACACCAACCCAGTCCGCATTCAACAATGGTTGGTTGGAAATAAAGGGCAAAGCGGCGATGCCGCGTTCTTGAACGCGGATTATAGCGTCACGAACCTGCGGCGTTTCTGGCGCCATGATCGCCAATCCCTCGATCTGATCTTCGCCCAAGGAACGAAGGAACGAGGCAACGCTGTGAGGATCGTTTTCGTCAATATGCGCAAGGTCGCACCACACGCGATCTGCGGCAAAGATATCCCGCGACTCTTCGATATGCCGAACGATTTCCTGTAGAAACTGGTCCCCGGATTTTGGCAGCGCGAAGACAAACCGATATCGTTGAGACTTTGCGAGATTGGCGGCTTGCACATTGCGCACGAATCCAAGCTCTTGAATCGCCCGATTGACCCGATCAACAGTTCCTTGCTTGACCCCTTCGCGCCTGTTCAGGACGCGATCAACTGTTGCACGACTGACGCCAGCTGCCTTTGCAAGGTCTTTTGTCGTCGGTCGCTGCATTGATTCCTGCACTGGAAAAACCTTCGTTTCTGTCATTTTTGTCAGGCTCTTAATCGCTTTCGAATGGGGCATCAATCGGGCTGCTATCGCGGTTTGTAGCAAAATATGAGGCACGTGTCTCAAAAATAACTTGCTTTGAGGCACGTGTATCAATACTTCTGATGGCACATAGAGTCGTGGCGAGGGGGCCCGACCCGCTGTTTTTCTGGGAGGAGACAATAATGAAGAGCAAATTCTTAATGACCGCTGCCGCAGGTGCATTTGTCACTGCGGGACTGCCATCTACTGCCGCTGCAGAGGACCTGACTCTTTGTTGGGCCGCTTGGGATCCGGCGAACGCGTTGATTGAACTCAGCAAGGACTTTGAATCTCAATCCGGCCATAACATGAGCTTTGAATTCGTGCCTTGGACCAGCTTTGCAGACCGGATGTTGAACGAACTGAACTCAGGTGGGCAATTGTGCGACCTGATGATCGGTGACAGCCAATGGATCGGTGGCGGTGCGGAAAACGGCCACTATGTTAAGCTGAACGATTTCTTTGACGCCAATGGCATCACAATGGATGATTTTATCCCTGCAACCGTAACCGGCTATGCAGAATGGCCAAAGAACACACCAAATTACTACGCATTGCCCGCATTCGGTGATGTTGTCGGCTGGACCTACCGCAAAGACTGGTTCGAGCGGCCAGAACTTCAGGCCGAGTTCAAGGAAAAATATGGACGCGATCTTGGTGTACCGGCATCACTTGCTGACCTGAAAGACATAGCAGAGTTCTTTCAAGGACGTGATATCGACGGCACCACAGTTTATGGCGCTGCGATCTACACCGAACGTGGGTCCGAAGGCATCACAATGGGTGTCACAAACGCGCTCTACAACTACGGCTTCCAGTACGAAAATCCGGACAAGCCCTATGATTTGGACGGTTTTGTGAACTCGGACGGTGCGGTCGCGGGGCTTGAGTTCTACAAGGCGCTTTATGACAACGCGACGCCTCCCGGTTCGTCAAACTGGTATATGGGTGAAAACATTGACGCGTACCGGTCAGGGCAAGTGGCAATGCAGATGAACTTTGCTTTCATTTGGCCCGGTGTTGAAGCGGACGAGAATGTTGGCAGTGGTCGCTCTGGCTATTTCCCAAACCCCGCAGGACCCGCGGGTCAGTTTGCGCAGTTGGGTGGACAGGGCATTTCGGTTGTCGCCTATTCGGAAAAGCAAGACGCAGCGCTGGAATACATTCAATGGTTCGCGCAACCCGAGATTCAAGCGAAATGGTGGGAATTGGGCGGCTATTCGGCGTTAAAAGCCGTTGTGGAAGATCCGGGCTTTGCTAGCAGCCAACCTTATGCACAGACCTTCTTGGACAGCATGGCCATCGTGAAGGACTTTTGGGCGGAACCGGCTTATGCCGACCTTCTGTTGCCGATGCAGGAACGTATCCATAATTACGTCATAGCGGGCGAAGGTACTGCGAAAGAGGCGCTTGACGGTCTCGTGCGGGACTGGGTCGAAGTTTTCGAAGACGAAGGCAAGTTGTAATCGCTTCCTCGTCGGGCGGATGTCCGCAATTCGCCCGACATGCCTCTCCCGGTCGCTTTGAATCGACCGGGAGACTCCACATAATTTTTTAGTGCCCATGCCCGCCGTGATAGACGTGGCATACCGAGGATCCATCAATGACGGATAGCCCCATCGACAGGGTTGCGCAAAGAACGCCGCCGGGCGTTGCGCACAAGATCAAAGGATTGTCAGACAGAACAATTGCCTGGATCTTTGTCGCCCCGACGATATTCCTGCTTCTTGCGGTAAATATCTTCCCGCTGATCTGGACCATCCGGCTGAGCTTTACCAATTACCGCGTCAATCGACCAAATAGGGACGTTGAGTGGGTCGGACTGCGCAATTACGAACGTATCCTGAACGACCCGGACATCTGGAATACGATGCAGGCAACGGCGCATTTCCTGATTTGGACGATTGTTTTGCAAGTTCTGATCGGGTTCACGCTGGCCTACCTGATCAACAAAAAATTTAAGGGAAACGATCTTTGGACGACGATCATCGTATTTCCGATGATGCTTTCGCCCGCTGTGGTCGGTAACTTTTGGACGTTTCTTTACCAACCGCAAATTGGCCTGTTCAACTATATCGTGACGTTCTTCACAGGCGGCGATCCTGCTGATTTTTCAATGATCGGTGATGTGCATCTGGCACCATGGGCCATTGTGATCGCAGACACCTGGATGTGGACACCGTTTGTTATGTTGATCTGCCTCGCGGGCCTGCGGTCCATCCCCGACAGTATCTATGAGGCTGCGGAATGTGATCGGGCCAGCAAATGGCGGCAATTCTGGACAATTACGATCCCAATGGCTTTGCCGTTCCTGATGCTGGCCGTCCTGTTTCGAGGAATCGAAAACTTCAAGATGTTTGATCTTGTTGTCCAGCTGACGGGCGGTGGTCCGGGCAACACAACGACGCTGACATCCATCGACCTCAAGCGAGAGGCGTTCGAAAAATGGCGAACAGGGTATTCGTCTGCCTATGCGGTTATCCTTTTTGTCACTGTGTTCGGGCTCGCCTCGATCTATGTGAAAGCGTTGAACAAGGTGAAAGAAAGATGAGCTTTTCTGTCACAGAGCCAACAAAGGGCACTAAGTGGTTCGCAGGGATTCTGGTTGTTGCCTATGCCGTTGTCACAATCATCCCTCTCCTTTGGATTATCGCGACAGGTTTCAAATCACCAACAGACTCCATCGCGTATCCACCGGTTGTTGTTTTTGAACCGACGCTGGAAGGGTACGTTAACCTGTTCACCGACCGGACACGTGCAACGGCACAAATGCTGGAAGAAGCCGGACCGCCAACAACGTGGTACGACGAAATCGCGCGCGAACGCGGCACAGTGATCAGTGGGCCGTCACGCTATGGCGAGCGTTTTCTCAATTCCATCATCATTGGATTTGGATCGACTGCACTTTGCATGATCCTTGGTACCATGGCGGCGTATGCGTTCAGTAGGTTCAAAGTGCCACTTAAAGACGATCTGCTTTTTTTCATCTTGTCGACCCGGATGATGCCACCAATTGCAGTTGCGATCCCGATCTTCTTGATGTTCCGCAATTTAGGTCTGAACGATACGCATCTTGGGATGATCCTTCTTTACACGGCCGTGAACCTGTCATTATCGGTTTGGCTGCTCAAGGGGTTCATTGACGAAATCCCGACAGAGTATGAAGAAGCCGCGCTCATTGATGGCTACACCCGGTTTCAAGCGTTTTACAAAGTGGTTTTGCCGCAAGCAGCCACTGGTATCGCCTCGACCGCGATCTTCTGTCTGATCTTTGCGTGGAACGAATATGCTTTCGCGGTTTTGCTGACATCGGGAACTGCACAAACAGCACCACCATTTATTCCCAATATCATCGGTGTGAATGGCAAGGATTGGCCTGCGGTTGCCGCAGGCGCCACGATCTTTCTTGTTCCAGTGATGGTGTTCACGGTCCTGCTGCGCAAGCATCTGTTGCGGGGCATTACTTTCGGAGCGGTTCGAAAATGAAACAGGTTATCAATGGTTTATTGCGGTTCCGCCGTGGTCCTTGGGAAATGGTCGCTTCGATCCTTATCGCCATAGGTGTTGTCATGCTGATGCAACCATTCGTGCTTAGCATCTACACCTATTCCTTTATCGTAACCTTGGTCGGCACGGTGATGTTCATCATCGTCAGCCACTTTCCGGAATAAGCGCATGGCACAGATCAGAATTGAAAACGTGCGCAAGGACTTTGGCAGCTTTACAGCCGTTCAATCCTCCTCATTCACAGTGGAAGATGGTGAATTCTTCATGCTTCTTGGCCCGTCGGGATGCGGCAAGACCACGACGCTGCGCATGATGGCGGGGTTAGAATTACCAACCAAGGGCGAGATCTACATTGACGGCGAAGAGGTCGGTATGAAACCGGCCAGCGAACGCGACATCGCCTTTGTTTTTCAGATGTTTGCCTTGTACCCGCATTTGAATGTGCGCAAAAACATCAGTTATCCGTTAAAAAGCCAGGGCATGCCCTCTGCCGCGATCAAGCAGAAGGTTGGTGAGATTGCTGAAATCTTGGGAATTACTGACATTCTTGATCGCCCTGTTGGCGGTCTGTCAGGTGGGGATCGACAGCGCGTTGCGCTTGGCCGTGCCATTGTTCGTGATCCAAAGGCGTTCTTTATGGATGAACCTTTAGGGGCGCTTGATGCCGAATTTCGCGAACATATGTCAGAGGAACTGCGCGCCCTGCACGACCGGATGAATGCCACAACTGTTTACGTGACGCACGATCAGCTTGAGGCCATGCAAATGGGTGACAAAATTGTGGTCATGAATCACGGCGTTGTCGAACAGTTTGGCGTGCCTCAAGAAATCTATGACTGGCCTGCAACCAAGTTTGTGGCAGAGTTTATTGGATCACCCCCAATGAATTTTCTTGAATTTCATGGGATGGCTGGTTCCGGTGAAACAAGCGTCAGTTTTGGTGACACCAGCTTTGAGATGCCACGCCTTTTGGATGGTGACAGTGGCGCCCTGACCTTTGGCGTACGGCCCGAGCATATTCACCTAGATGACAGCGCACCCTATCGCGGTGCGGTCACTGCCGTTGAATATCTGGGAACCACGCAAATTATTACGATGGACACGATGAACGGTACCATCAAGGTGCGCACGGCATCGTCGAACACGGTGAAAGTTGGTGACAGAACAGGACTTCATTTCGATCCGCGCACGGTGACGCTTTTTAATGCGGAAACCGGGAAGGCACTGCAAAGCGAAGCAAATGCGAAGGTTCTGACCCATGGCTGAGATTTCTTTAACCGGCGTGTCAAAATCCTTTGGCGATGATGTCGCATTGGACAATCTAACGATGACTGTGCCCGATGGGTCGTTTGTGGTACTTTTGGGTCCAACCGGGGCAGGTAAGACCACTACGCTGCGTATGGTCTCTGGCCTTGATAAACCCGACAGTGGTGATGTCAGTATTGGCGGGCGCACGATGGCTGGGCTAACGCCAGCACAGCGGAACGTGGCGATGGTGTTTCAACAATACTCGCTGTATCCGCATCTTACAGTGCGCGAGAACTTGGAATTCCCGCTGAAATCACCCGTACTCCAGACCCCAGCAGCAGAGATAAAACGCAAAGTCGATGAAGTCGCCGAAGTTCTGCAGATCAACCACAAACTAGACAACAAGGCGACTGCCCTTTCGGGGGGAGAAATGCAGCGGGTTTCTATCGGGCGCGCGCTGGTGCGCAATCCGTCAGTCTATTTGATGGACGAACCACTCAGTTCACTTGACGCTAAACTGCGCGCCGATCTGCGTGTTGAACTAAAGAACATACAGGCCAATTCTGGCGCGACTTTACTATATGTGACTCACGACCAGACCGAGGCCATGACGATGGCGACCCATGTCGGTGTTCTGGATCATGGGAAACTCGTCCAGTTCGGAACACCGCGTCAGATCTATGAAGATCCGGTCAGCGTTTACGCCGCCAGCCGTTTGGGCCAGCCCCGCATCAATATCTTGCCCGCTGATGTCTTTGGTGGTGCCCCTGATGCAGCCAAGACCATCGGTTTGCGACCAGAACACATCGTTCAAGGTGATGGAGAAAACAGCATGGTGAAACGGGTTGAACGATTGGGCGATCAGACCCGTCTACATCTGGATTTTAAGGATCATGACCTGATCACAGTCACCGATGCGCATACGCAGTTAAAGCACGGGGATATCGTGAAAATTCGACCAGAAAAGCCATACTATTTCGACGCCGTTGGCGCGCGCGTAGTTTAACGGGGGACGACATGAAACAGTTTTTCAATGAAAAAGAGAATATTGTTACCGAAGCCATTGACGGAACAATCGCGGCTTCAGGCGGTACGTTAACCCGGCTGGATGGGTATCCGCATATCCGTGTCGTTGTCCGCAGCGATTGGGACAAGTCCAAGGTTGCGCTGGTTTCGGGTGGTGGGTCTGGCCATGAACCGGCCCATGCCGGATTTGTGGGCAAAGGCATGTTAACCGCCGCTGTTTGTGGTGATGTCTTTGCGTCCCCATCAGTTGACGCAGTTTTGGCGGGTATTCTGGCGGTGACCGGGCCTGCGGGATGTTTGCTGATCGTTAAGAACTATACCGGTGACCGATTGAACTTTGGCTTGGCGGCTGAGCGTGCCCGGGCATTTGGTTTAAAGGTCAGCATCGTGATTGTTGATGATGACATCGCTTTGCCAGACTTGCCGCAGGCACGAGGTTTGGCTGGGACTTTGTTTGTTCACAAGATCGCCGGTGCGATGGCCGAAAATGGGGCTAATTTGGAAGCGTGCGCAATCGCGGCTGACCGGGTCATCAAAGCAAGTCGCAGCATTGGTATGTCACTTGACACCTGCACAGTACCCGGCTCGCTGAAAGAAGATCGCATTCCGACTGGAATGGCGGAATTGGGGCTTGGGATCCACGGGGAGCCTGGGGTCGAACAAGTTGTGTCCAAAGGCGCAAGAACCGCAATGGAACACGTGGTTGAGCGATTGGCGTCTTCCATGCCGAAGACGCCGCATGTGGCTTTGGTGAACAACCTTGGCGGATCCACTGTTATCGAGATGTCTGTCTTGGCGAATGACCTTTTGGCCTCTTCCATCGGGGGGCATATCAAGGCTTTGATCGGGCCGGATGCGATGATGACCGCTTTGGATATGCACGGGTTTTCTGTGTCGTTGATGGAATTGTCCACTGGTGATGAAGATCTTCTTACCCAACCCGTCAATGTACCGGGGTGGCCTGGATGTAAGTCAATAAAAACGGCATCCATTTTGCCTTTGCCAGATGGTCTGTCACCGGTGCGAACGCCCGCATCGCCGCACGAACCGACAAAGACGTTTTTGACTCATTGCTGCCGTGTGCTGATCTCTTCACAGGATGATTTGAACGCGTTGGACGCAAAATCTGGGGATGGAGACACCGGTTCTACACTGGCAACAGCCGCAAGGGCCCTTATCGAGGCGATGGATACTTTGCCGTTGGCGGACCACACTCAGCTGTTTCGCGCGATTGGGCTAGAGCTCAGTCAGACAATGGGCGGATCATCAGGGGTTCTTTTGGCCATTTTCTTTGCAGCCGCCGGGGACGCATCGTCGTCGGGTAAATCGATGCGAGACGCCTTAATGGCTGGGTTGGACCGGATGCGGCAAATAGGGGGCGCAAATCCCGGAGACCGCACGATGGTCGATGCGCTGTTGCCAGCCTTGCAAGCGCTGGGCGATGGTGTCGGTCCAGCAGCAAATGCGGCGCGCAAGGGGGCCGAATACACCGCGACTCTGTCCACCGCTAAAGCCGGTCGTGCAACATATATCAGCGCCGAACAGCTTGAAGGTCACATTGATCCGGGTGCGGAAGCCGTCGCACGGTTGTTCGAAGCACTGGTGTAACGGGTCAGTCGCGCCTTGGTCTGAACGAAGCCCGGTTGTTTTGGCGGGGCATGACGTCATAGCGGACGAGCGACTAAGGTCTGAAAGTTGGAGTATCAGGAATTTCAGCGCGGTGGCATCGGTAGGACCGTTCACAAAGCGTTATGAAATGTTGTCCTAAGCAGGCTTCAACGCTGCCGTCACATAGTTCACGCTGAGATCCCGATCTGAAATAGACCAGCTCCACCCCAATGGATTGAAGACGAATCCTTTCCTGTCGACAGGTTCCAGACCAGCATCAGACAGCAGCTTAAACAGCTCATCCGGGGTGATAAACTTGTGCCATTCATGGGTGCCCTTGGGTAACCAACGCATCACATGTTCGGCACCGATAATCGCCATCATATAACTTTTGGGATTACGGTTGATGGTGGAACAAATGTGCAGCCCGCCGGGGCGTAACAATTGCTGACACGCCATAAGGAACGACGCTGGGTCAGCGACATGTTCGACAACTTCCATGTTCAGAACCACATCATATTGCTCTCCGGACGCAGCGCAGTCTTCGGCCGTTGTAAAGCGATAGTCGATTGTAAGGCCGGACTGATCCGCATGGGCCTTGGCCACAGGTATATTGCGTTCTGCCGCATCTACGCCCACGACTGTGGCGCCTAGACGCGCCATGGGTTCACACAGCAAACCGCCACCACACCCGATGTCAAAGATACGCAAACCTTCAAACGGCGCATCTGTGGTGAGATCGCGATCAAACTCTTCCGCAATTTGGCGCACGATGTAATCCAGCCGGCACGGATTCAACATATGCAGGGGTTTGAACTTACCGTTTGGGTCCCACCATTCGGCGGCCATCGCTTCAAATTTTGCAATTTCTCCTGCGTCAACTGTGGTTTGTTGGCTTTGCATTCTGGCATCCATGTGATCTTCTGCGATTGAACTCTATATATAGGGCGGTAATGGACAAACACACGGATCAAAAGCGCGCAGTACAGTATCTGTACCCGCCGATGGACCCATTCGATCAGCGAATGATCGACGTTGGTGACGGTCATCGCGTGTATGTTGAACAGTGCGGCAATCCAACTGGGATCCCTGTGGTTGTTTTGCACGGTGGTCCTGGTGGCGGCTGCAGCCCTGCAATGCGACGGTATTTTGATCCCGAAGTTTATCGTGTCATCTTGTTTGATCAGCGTGGCTGTGGCCGGTCGCGTCCGCATGCGTCGATCAAGAACAACACAACATGGCATTTGGTGGCTGACATTGAAGTGTTGCGCGATCATTTGGATATCGACGATTGGATTGTCTTTGGCGGATCTTGGGGGGCCACTTTGGCTTTGATCTATGCCCAAACGCATCCTGACCGTGTGTTGCATCTGGTGTTGCGGGGCGTGTTCCTGGCCACGCAGTCAGAACTGGATTGGTTCTATGGTGGTGGTGCCGGTAAGTTCTGGCCTGACAATTGGCAACGATTCCTCACTCCAATCCCACCGGAAGAACACGACGATCTGATCGCTGCTTACCACAAACGGTTGTTTTGCGGGGACCTGATGGTCGAAACCCGCTGCGCACGGGCTTGGGCTGCGTGGGAAAATGCGCTGGCGTCCTTTCATTCGGGCGGGATCACTGGCGAAAGCCCAGGTGAATATGCGCGTGCTTTTGCCAGGTTGGAAAACCATTACTTCACCAACAAAGCGTTTCTGGATCGGGACGGTCAAATTCTGCAGGATATGCATAAGATTGACCACATACCCGGCACCATTGTTCAAGGGCGCTACGATATGATCTGCCCGCCCAAGGCCGCTTGGGATTTGAAAAAGCTTTGGCCTGCAGCACAGTTGAAATTGATCGACAAAGCGGGTCATGCTTTGTCCGAACCGGGAATCAGTGCGGAATTGGTGCGTGAGATGGACAGGATAGCGAAGTTATGACGCGTATCGACAGACGTGCTCTGTTTGCGAGCGGTTCTGCGGCAGCTTTGTTGGCCGCGGTTGGAGTGTCCGCCGACGCGGCACCCGCACGCGGTGGAATCCTAAAGGCCGCGTTGTCAGGCGGGGACCGCGCAGAA
>CALHST010000018.1 GCA_938038825.1 uncultured Paracoccaceae bacterium
GGAACGCCCTCGGCACCCAAAGCTGCGGGATAGCCGCTTGCGAAGATGCCCAGCATCAACATGCCAAAGATCCCGATGGTGCCGTGCACGGTAACCGCGCCAACCGCATCATCAATGCCGCGTTTCTCAAGGAACCCAGCACAGGGTTTCAGGATCAACCCAGCCACAATTGCGATCAGGAAGGTCAAAGCCGGGAAGTAGATATCCAAGCCAGACGCCGTCGAAATGATCCCGGCCAAGGCGCCGGACATCATCCAGAACGGATCCTTCGTTGCGACCCATGCGCCGATGATGCCACCGGCAATCGCCATCAGGATGTTAAAGGCCAAAGCACCCAGGTTTGTTGGCGTGCCATAGATGGTTGTGAAGTTGCTCCCCCATGACCAGGCTTCGCCGCCGACGACCAGACAGGCCATCAAGAAACCCCAGAAGCCAACAATGATCAGCATCAGACCCATCGCCGTGAACGGCATATTGTGACCTGCAAGCTCATTGGCGGACCCGTCTGCGTTGAACTTCCCGATACGGGGTCCAAGGTTGATCAGAACACCCAACGCAAAGAACGCTGCGACTGCATGTACTAAACCGGCAGCACCAAAGTCATGCACGCCCCACTGGGTCACAAGCCAGCCATCTGCGTGCCAACCCCACGCAGCAGCCAATGTCCAAGAGAACCCGCCAAGCACGATTGCGCAGATCACAAAACCAACGGTTTGGATCCGTTCAATCACCGCACCTGACATGATCGACGCTGTCGTAGCCGCGAAGAGCGTGAACGCCCCCCAGAACACTCCGTCAATTTGGTCCGCAAGATTTGGCCCCATAAAGGCGACGCTTTCGCCCCAGCCCAACGCAATGCTGCCAGCATAGGCGGCGCCGGAAATGCCATTTGGCCCTTCAGACAATGACAGACCCGTTGGGAATGCCCAGTAAACCCACCAGCCAAAGAAGTAGAACGCCGGGATCACAAATGCGAACGCCAGAATGTTCTTTACGCCCGAGGACAGCGCGTTCTTGGCGCGGGATGCCCCCATTTCGTAGGCTAAAAAGCCTGCGTGAATGATGATCATCAATGGAATCGTTAGGTAATAATAGGTCTCTGCGAACATCGTGTTCGTCAGGTTCCCTTTCGTCTCCATCGCTGCGACCTGTGCCGCAAGTTCAGCAAGTTGTTCTTCCACGTTTTGCCCCCGTGTCTGTTGTTGGCTTGCCGCGACCTATTGGCGGGTCGCAACTTTCTACGCCTTGGTTGGCGCTGCCCGGATGGAAACACGAGAATGACAATCTGGCTAGTATTTTTTGCATTTTAGGAAAAAAAGTTTCCCAGCAGTTGAGCGTGGATTTTTTTGGTGCTAGCGTTTGAGTCGAGTTTGAACCCCTGAGGGAGGACCCGGCTATGTGCGGGATCGTCGGATTATTTTTGAAAGACCCATCGCTAGAGCCTCAGCTTGGCGCGATGCTGACTGACATGCTGATCACCATGACCGATCGCGGCCCCGACAGTGCCGGCATCGCGATCTACTCCGATGAATCGCAAGGAAAAGCAAAGCTTACTGTGCAATCTGACACCCCTGCCGAAGACTTCTCAGGTCTCGATAAATCGCTTGGGAAAGTTCTTGAGGGCGCCGTCAAAATGGTTGTCACGGACACCCACGCGGTGTTGGAAATGCAGGCCGATCAGATGGACACCGCCCGCACGTATTTGCGTTCCGAACACCCCTCGGTTCGTGTCATGAGCCGTGGCGAATCTTTGCAGATCTACAAGGAAGTAGGTTTGCCTAA
Source organism: uncultured Paracoccaceae bacterium (assembly GCA_938038825.1). Classification (GTDB taxonomy): domain Bacteria; phylum Pseudomonadota; class Alphaproteobacteria; order Rhodobacterales; family Rhodobacteraceae; genus Aliishimia. The sequence continues at coordinate 1,783 of CALHST010000018.1, forward strand.
AGATGTGGCATCGCGTTTCAACGTCAGCAAAATGAGCGGATCTCATGGAATCGGTCACACCCGGATGGCAACCGAATCTGCGGTCACCACCATGGGCGCGCACCCGTTCAACACAGGGATGGACCAGTGCCTTGTGCACAACGGATCATTGTCCAACCACAACTCGCTGCGCCGCAAACTGCGTCGCGCTGGCGTGCATATCGAAACCGAAAACGACACCGAAGTGGGCGCGGCCTACCTCACCTGGAAGATGATGAACGGCGCAAGTCTGGGCGAAGCACTTGAAAGTTCTTTGCAGGACCTAGACGGGTTCTTCACCTTTGTTGTGGGCACAAAGGATGGGTTTGGCGTGGTGCGTGACCCGATTGCTTGCAAGCCAGCTGTTATGGCCGAAACCGATCAATATGTGGCGTTTGGTTCGGAATATCGGGCGTTAGTAAACCTGCCAAGCATCGAAGACGCGCGCGTTTGGGAACCGGAACCGGCGACAGTCTACTTCTGGACCCACCAATCAGCCCCCACCCAAGAAAAGGCGGCGTAAATGCAAACTTTCGATCTAGAAGCCGAAGGCCTGCGCGCGTTGAACGAGACGCTGCATGCCCAAGCGGACAACACCAATCAAACCAAGTGGGAAATCGTGAACCCGCGCGGTAGCCACGCCATTGCCGTGGGTTTGGATGCCCCGATTGAGGTCAACGTCAAAGGCTCTACTGGGTATTACTGTGCGGGCATGAACCAACAAGCAACCGTCAATGTGCACGGCTCGGCCGGGCCGGGTGTTGCCGAAAACATGATGTCCGGCACCGTCGTGATCGAAGGTGACGCCTCACAATATGCTGGGGCCACAGGCCATGGCGGTACTTTGGTGATCAAGGGCAATGCCTCGTCGCGCTGCGGCATTTCTATGAAGGGCATCGACATCGTGGTGCACGGCAATATCGGGCACATGTCAGCGTTTATGGCGCAATCGGGCAACCTTGTGGTGTGCGGCGATGCTGGTGATGCGCTTGGGGATTCCATTTACGAAGCACGCCTGTTTGTGCGCGGATCTGTCAAATCACTGGGCGCGGACTGCATCGAAAAAGAGATGCGGCCCGAACATCTCGAAATTTTGACGGAACTGCTGGAACGCGGCGACTGCGATGCCAAACCCGAAGAGTTCAAACGCTATGGGTCGGCCCGCACACTTTACAATTTCAACATCGACAATGCGTATTAAGGGACGGTTGCTGTGAAAGATAACAATCAAGACGGTCCCCCACGGACCACGCCCATCCAATCGGCGACATTCTCGAACCCGATCAACGCCGAAATTCGGCGCGCAGCGGCAACTGGGATTTATGACATTCGTGGCGGCGGTGCCAAACGTAAACTGCCCCATTTTGACGACCTTCTGTTTTTGGGCGCGTCCATGTCGCGCTATCCGCTCGAAGGGTATCGCGAGAAATGCGACACCAGCGTGACCTTGGGCACGCGCTTTGCAAAGAACCCGATCCATTTGGATATCCCCGTGACCATCGCGGGCATGTCATTCGGCGCGCTGTCTGGTCCTGCCAAAGAAGCCCTTGGTCGCGGCGCAACCCTTGCGGGCACGTCCACCACAACGGGTGACGGCGGCATGACACAGGAAGAGCGCGGCCATTCCAACAAACTGGTCTATCAATATCTGCCCTCCCGCTATGGGATGAACCCCAACGATCTGCGCAAAGCTGACGCCATTGAAGTGGTTGTGGGCCAAGGTGCAAAACCGGGCGGCGGTGGCATGCTGCTGGGCCAAAAGATCAGCGATCGCGTGGCCGAAATGCGCAACTTGCCAAAAGGGATCGACCAGCGTTCCGCCTGTCGGCACCCTGATTGGACCGGCCCCGATGATCTGGAGATCAAAATCCTTGAGCTGCGCGAGATTACAGGCTGGAAAGTGCCGATCTACATCAAGGTGGGTGGCGCGCGCCCCTATTTCGACACCACACTCGCAGTGAAGGCAGGCGCAGATGTTGTGGTTCTCGACGGGATGCAAGGCGGCACTGCGGCGACCCAGGATGTGTTCATCGAACATGTGGGTCAACCGATCTTGGCCTGTATCCGCGAAGCAGTTCGCGCGCTCCAGGATCTGGACATGCACCGCGAAGTGCAGCTGATTGTATCCGGTGGCGTGCGCACCGGCGCCGATGTGGCCAAATGCATGGCGCTTGGCGCAGATGCGGTGGCCATCGGAACCGCAGCTTTGATCGCGCTTGGTGACAATGATCCCCGCTGGGAAGACGAATACCAAAAGCTGGGCACCACCGCCGGGGCCTATGACGATTGGCACGAAGGCCAGGACCCTGCGGGCATCACAACCCAAGACCCAGAACTTATGGCACGCTTTGACCCGATCGAGGGCGGGCGCCGCCTGAACAATTACCTCAAAGTCATGACGCTCGAGGCCCAAACCATCGCGCGGGCTTGCGGCAAGAACCACCTGCACAATCTGGAACCAGAAGATCTGTGCGCCCTGACGATGGAGGCCGCAGCCATGGCCAAAATTCCGCTGGCGGGCACAGATTGGTATCCCGGCAAACCCGGCACCTCGTACTGACCACATCTGGGGCGCGACCATCACGGTTCGCGCCCTTTTGCCCAAAAGCACTGACAGAATACCGACGAAACACAGACAAAATACAAACAGGGAAATCAAAGGCATGACCACGGATCTCGCCAAATTCGCCAAAGACAATGGCGTCAAATATTTCATGATCTCTTTCACGGATCTTTTCGGTGGCCAACGCGCCAAATTGGTCCCCGCACAAGCCATCGCAGACATGCAAGAAGACGGCGCCGGATTCGCAGGGTTTGCAACATGGCTCGACATGACCCCGGCTCACCCCGACATGCTGGCTGTGCCGGATCCGTCCTCGGTTATTCAGTTGCCGTGGAAGCCCGAAGTCGCATGGGTTGCGGGCAATTGCGTGATGGAAGGGCAAGACGTCGCCCAAGCCCCACGCAACGTGTTACGCCGCCTGATTGACGAAGCGGCCGCCGAAGGGATGCACGTTAAAACCGGGATCGAAGCCGAATATTTCTTGCTCACACCCGACGGCACACAAATCAGCGATCCCTTTGATACTGCTGAGAAACCTTGTTATGATCAACAAGCTGTCATGCGCCGTTATGATGTGGTTCGCGAAATCTGCGACTATATGCTGGACCTCGGCTGGGGCCCCTATCAAAACGACCACGAAGACGCGAACGGGCAGTTCGAAATGAACTGGGAATTTGACGACGCGCTGCGCACAGCGGACAAGCATTCCTTTTTTAAGTTCATGACCAAATCTGTGGCGGAAAAGCACGGGCTACGCGCCACCTTCATGCCCAAACCGATTGAAGGTCTGACAGGCAACGGCTGTCACGCGCATATCTCGGTCTGGGATGCGCCCGGCGCAAAATCCAAAACCAATGTTTTTGCAGGCGAAGGCGAAGGCCAAACAGGCGAGGTCGGCCTGTCCGAGCGTGGCAAGCACTTCCTTGGCGGCATCATGAAACACGCCAGCGCCTTGGCCGCGATCACCAACCCAACCGTGAACAGCTATAAACGCATCAACGCACCCCGCACAATGTCCGGCGCCACATGGGCGCCAAACACCGTCACATGGACCGGCAACAACCGCACGCATATGGTACGTGTTCCTGGCCCCGGTCGGTTTGAATTACGCTTGCCAGATGGGGCGACCAACCCCTATTTGTTGCAAGCCGTGATCATCGCCGCTGGCCTTTCCGGCATCCGATCCAAAGCAGACCCGGGCAAGCGCTATGACATTGATATGTATGCAGAAGGTCACAAAGTTCGCGGCGCACCCAAACTGCCACTGAACCTGCTGGACGCTTTGCGCGAATACGACAAAGACAAGGGCCTGAAGGCTGCCATGGGCGATGAATTCAGCGCCGCTTACCTGAAGATGAAGCACCAAGAATGGAATGCGTTTGTTTCCCACTTCACCCAATGGGAACGCGACAACACGCTCGACATCTGATGCGTTCAACATCCACATAACTTCTAAAGGTCAGTCCCTGTTCGCAGGGCTGGCCTTTTTTGCGAAAAGGAACATTGCACATGACACTTCGCGTAGCCGTTCTGGGCGCTGGCCCTTCCGGACTTGCTCAACTCCGTGCCTTTCAATCTGCTGCCGAAAAAGGCGCAGACATCCCCGAAATTGTGTGCTTTGAAAAGCAATCCAATTGGGGTGGACTTTGGAATTACACGTGGCGCACGGGATTAGACCAGTATGGCGAACCTGTGCACGGGTCGATGTATCGGTATTTGTGGTCCAATGGCCCCAAGGAAGGTCTTGAATTTGCTGATTATTCATTCGAAGAGCACTTCGGAAAACAGATCGCCTCTTACCCGCCCCGCGCTGTGCTGTTCGACTATATTGAAGGCCGCGTGAAAAAGGCAGGCGTGCGTGATTGGATCCGCTTTGAAACCTCTGTCAAAGACGTCACGTATGATGGCGACAAATTCACCGTGACCGTCAAAGACCTGCCAAATGACAGGCATTACAGAGAAGAGTTCGACTATGTGATCTGCGCGACGGGCCATTTCAGCACACCCAATGTGCCGCATTTTGACGGATTTGATAAGTTCCCCGGCCGCGTTCTTCATGCGCATGATTTCCGCGATGCGGTTGAATTCAAAGATCAGGATCTGCTGATCATCGGCACGTCATACTCGGCGGAAGATATTGGTTCGCAATGCTGGAAATACGGCTGCAAATCCGTGACCGTCAGCCACCGCACCGCCGCCATGGGCTATGACTGGCCCGACAATTGGCAAGAAGTCCCGTTGCTAACGCACATGGACGGCAAAACCGCGCATTTCAAAGACGGCACGTCCAAGGAAATCGACGCCGTGATCCTGTGCACGGGCTATAAGCATCACTTCCCTTTTATGGCCGATGATTTGCGGCTGAAAACGCCAAACGTCTTGGCCTCGGACGATCTTTACAAAGGTGTCGCCTTCACGAAGAACCCAAAACTGATGTATCTGGGCATGCAGGACCAATGGTTCACATTTAACATGTTCGATGCCCAAGCCTGGTGGGCGCGCGACGTGGTGATGGGCCGGATTGCCATTCCGGACCGTGCCGCGATGGATGCCGATGTAGACGCGCGCAAGGCAGCCGAAGTAGCCTTGGAAGACGCCTACGGCTGCATCTGGTATCAGGGCGATTACACCAAGGAGCTGATCGACGAGACGGATTACCCCTCCTTTGATGTCGAAG
>CALHST010000019.1 GCA_938038825.1 uncultured Paracoccaceae bacterium
TGGTGATGGATCGGGGCCATCAGGAACACACGTTTGCCGGTCTTTTTGAAGTAAAGGACTTGGATGATCACCGACAGCGCCTCGACCACGAAGAGGCCGCCGACAATGGCCAGGACGATCTCGTGCTTCGTAGACACGGCAATCGCGCCAAGGGCCCCGCCCAAGGCCAAAGACCCGGTATCGCCCATGAACACGGCAGCCGGCGGGGCGTTGTACCACAGAAACCCAAGGCCCCCCCCAAACAGACCCGCACAAAAGATCAGGATCTCACCCGTTCCCGGCACATAATGCACATCCAGATATTCCGTGAAATCCACGCGCCCCACAGCATAGGCAATGATGCCAAGCGCCCCGGCCGCGATCATCACGGGCATAATGGCCAGCCCGTCCAGCCCGTCGGTCAGGTTCACCGCATTGGCAGAGCCCACAATCACGATCATGGAAAACGGGATGAACAGAACGCCCAAATTGATCAGCGTGTCCTTGAACACGGGCATCGCCAGCTGGTTTTGCAACGCGTCAGGATGATTGACCATGGCCACATAAGACGCCAATGCTGCAATCAGAAATCCAAGTAATAACCGCGCCTTACCGGACACACCTGCAGTGGTTTGCTTGGATACTTTTGCATAGTCATCCGCAAAACCAATGGCCGCAAAGCACAGCGTCACCCCCAGCACGATCCACACAAAGGGATTGTCGAGCCGCGCCCATAACAGCGTTGACGTCGCAAGCGCGCCCACGATCAGCAAGCCGCCCATGGTGGGGGTGCCGGCTTTGGCAAAGTGGCCCTCGGGGCCATCATCGCGGATCGGTTGCCCCTTGCCTTGCTTGCGCCGCAGCACGTTAATCAGCGGTTTTCCGAAGAGAAACCCAAAGATCAACGCCGTGAGAAAGGCCCCTCCCGCACGAAAAGTAATGTATCGAAAGAGGTTAAAAAAATCACCGCCATCCGACAAAGCTGTCAACCAATAGAGCACTAGTCCCGTCCCCACGCATTATGTTGTGGTGTCATTATGCCTCCGGGGATGACCCATTTTGCGGATGGCGTCAACGATCCGCGCCAGTTTCATGGAAAGAGACCCCTTGACCATCACCACATCACCACTGTCAAGAACGCTGTGAACATGCGGGGCCAAGACATCGGATGTTTCCACCCACTTGCCGCGTTTTGCTTCAGGCAAGGCGTTATGCAGGTGTTGCATGAGCGGGCCCACGCAATGCACAGTGTCGATCGCCTCTATCGCGTCAAGCTGCGCAAGATCGGCATGCAAGTCAGGGCCCGTGGGGCCCAGCTCTTTCATGTCCCCGATGATCGCAATGCGGCGCCCTTTTGACACGCGTCCGATGTCGTTGGTCACCTCTGCGGCGGCCAGAACGTCCAGTGCTGCGGCCATGGATGTCGGGTTGGCGTTATAGCTGTCATCTATCAGCTCCAACGTCAGTCTGCTGTCCACGGAATCCAATTGGATCACCTCGCGCGCGCCCCGGCCCTGAAACGGCGACCATCGCCCAATGGCCCCAACAGCCAGCCCCAAATCTGCGCCCAGCTCCACCGCGGCGGCCAAAGCCCCCAGACCATTCATCGCAAAATGGCGTCCAACAGCGGCCAGTTTGAACAGAATGGGGTCCCCGTCCACTTCGGCCTGCGCAACAGTCACGTCTTTTTGCAGTGTCACGTCGATCAGTTTGTAATCAAACCCGTCAAACCCAAAACCCACATCTTTGCGCTTTGCATCATGGGCCTTGGCATACAACACCGCCGAGGTATCAAGATCACAGTTCAAAACAGCACTACCGCCATATTCCAGCCCGTCGATGATGGACGCTTTTTCCAAAGCGATCCCGGTAATGTTGTCAAAGGCTTCCAGATGCGCGGCAGCAACTGTGGTGATCAGCGCCACGTGGGGGCGGGCCATCTTGGACAAAGGGGCAATTTCGCCCGGATGGTTCATACCGATTTCGATCACGGCAAATTCTGTGTCCTGTGGCATACGCGCCAATGTCAGGGGCACCCCCCAGTGGTTATTGTATGAGGCCACAGAGGCATGGGTGCGTCCTTGTTCCGACAAGACATGGCGCAACATTTCCTTGGTCGAGGTTTTGCCCACCGAACCGGTAATAGCCACAACGCGGGCTTGAGTGCGTGCTCGGGCCGCGATGCCCAAAGCCTCTAGTCCCGTTTGCACGTCCTCTACGATCAACAAGGGGGCCGTGTCATCCAAACCATCGGGAATGCGCGACACCAGCGCCGCGGCTGCCCCGTTTTCCAAAGCCTGCGCAACAAACTCATGGGCGTCCCGCGCCGCCGTCAACGCAACAAACAAGTCACCGGGTTGCAAGGTGCGGGTATCAATGCTGACGCCGTTGGCCTGCCAGTGTTGGGTGTTGTGCCCGCCCGTTGCGGCAGCGGCGTCTTCGCTGGTCCAAAGGCTCATAATCCCCGCCCTTCCAATGCGGCCACAGCAATCGAGGCCTGTTCAACATCATCAAAGGGCAACACGTCTTCGCCCACAATTTGGCCCGTCTCGTGGCCCTTACCCGCGATCAACAAGGCGTCCCCCGGTTCCAAGGCATCCACTGCGCGTAAGATTGCTTCGGCCCGATCTGCGACCTCGGTCGCATCAGGACAGCCTTCCAGCACAGCGCCACGAATGGCGGTTGGGTCTTCGGTGCGTGGATTGTCGTCGGTCACAAACACCACATCCGCAAATTCTGCCGCTGCTGCCCCCATAAGGGGGCGTTTGATCGGGTCGCGGTCGCCGCCCGCACCCAAAACGCAAATCAGACGTCCCAGAACATGCGGCCGAAGAGCGCGAAGTGCCGTTTCCACAGCATCCGGTGTATGGGCGTAGTCCACATAAACAGCCGCCCCGCCCTCACGCGTGGCAGCCAATTCCATGCGACCCCGCACTGTGGTCAAGTAAGGCAGCGTGTCAAAAACCTCAGATGGGTCTGCACCACATGCGATCACAAGGCCCGCCGCCACCATCACGTTATAGGCTTGAAAATCGCCAACAAGGTTGAGCCGTGCTTGATACGCTTTGCCCTGAAACCGCAGGCGCAAATCCTGCCCCGTGGCATCCATGCGATGCCCCTCAAGACACAGATCCGCCCCACTGTCCCCGACAGTCAGAACGCCCTGCCCCCGCGCCGTGGCGATGGCAACCATATCCACGCCCCGTGCATCGTCGATATTGATAACCGCGATCCCACTTTCCGGCAACACGCGGGCAAACAAGCCAGCCTTGGCATCAAAATAGGCATCAAAGGTTTCGTGATAATCCAGATGGTCTTGGGTAAAGTTAGTAAACCCCGCCGCCTTCAGAACAACGCCATCCAAACGCGCTTGATCCAGGCCATGGGACGACGCTTCCATCGCGGCATGGGTGACGCCGTTTTGCACAGCGTTCGCTAACGTGCGGTGCAATGTGATGGGTTCTGGGGTTGTGTGCGCCAAAGGTGCCGCCCATACGCCTTCCACGCCCGTGGTGCCCAGATTAACCGCCTGCAGACCCATTTCCACCCAGATTTGTCGCACGAAAGTGGACACCGAGGTTTTGCCGTTTGTGCCCGTGACCGCAATCATAGTGCTGGGTTGAGGCCCATAAAACAGCGCGGCTGTGCGCGCCAATGTGGCGCGGGGGGCTTCGCTTGTGATCAATGCGGCGCCCGCTGCGGCAAGTTCGGGTGCTGCGATCCGCGCGCCCTCGGGGTCGGTCAAAACGGCAGTGGCCCCTTGACGCAACGCGTATTTGACAAACTCTGCCCCATGCACGCGACTGCCGGGCATCGCTGCAAACAAAGTGCCGTCTTGCGCTTCGCGGCTGTCTACGGCCAGCCCCGATATTATCGGATTCGCACCGCCTTGGGCACGAAGTCCCAGATCTGAAAGAGTTTTCCTGCCCATACCGCCCATGCGACCTTGTTTTTTGGCAGTATAACAGGTGCGTGAACGCGCTCAAGCAGATGCCACAGTGCGCGGGATCTTATTCGCCCCGGGTGAAGGTGCCGCCGGTAAAGGTAATGGGTTCATGTTCCGGGCGCAGACCCAGCAATGGCGCAATCCGGGAAATCAGTTCTGCGGCCACGGGCACGGCCGTCCAACCTGCCGTCCGGCGTGGTTCATCACCCGATGTTTCAATGGGTTCATCCAGCGTCACGACCAACACATATTTTGGATCATGTGCTGGGAACATACTGGCGAAGGTCGCAATCACCTTTTCCTTGTAATACCCGCCGCGCGGCTTGGGTTTGTCGGCCGTTCCCGTCTTGCCGCCCACCGCATATCCACGCACTTCGCCCATGGACGCTGTGCCTTCGGTCACCACGGCGCGCAGCATGTTGCGTGCGTCAGACGCCGCGCGTTCGCTCATCACGCGGGGGCCGTCTTGGGGGCCATGTTGTTTGAGGATCGTCGGTTTGACATACCGCCCGCCATTGGCAATTGCGGCATACCCGGCAGCCAAATGCATAGGCGACGTGGAAATCCCGTGTCCATAAGAAATGGTCACAGCGCTGAGGTCCGTCCAGCGTTTGGGATATAACGGATCCCCCGTTGCGGCCTCAACAATCTCGAACGGAGTGGACGTGAACATGCCCAGTTTCGCAAACATCTCTTTTTGACGTTTGGGACCAATCATCAGCGCCATGCGCCCCGTGCCCCTGTTCGAGCTTTTGACAATGATGTCGCGCACGGATAATTCGCCGTATTTCTTGTTCTTGAACTCGCCAATGCGATGTCCGCCCACTTTCAGGGGTACATCTGTGTCGATGATGGTGTTTGCATTCACCAACCCCAGATCAATGGCCTGCGCTGCTGCAAAAATCTTGAAGGTCGAACCAAGCTCGTAAACCCCTTGCACATAGCGGTTGAACAGGGGGCTGTCGCTTTGATCCCCTTCGATCAGGGGCCGTGGACGGTCATTGGGATCAAAATCCGGCAGGGACACAACTGAAAGAACTTCGCCGGTTTGTACATCCATCAGGACTGATGTCGCGCCTTTGGCGTTCATCAGTTTCATCCCGCCATACAGCACCCGTTCCGCCGCAGCTTGGACAGTCAAATCCAGTGATAATTGCAAAGGGCGGTTCCCATTGGCCGGATCACGCAGGTAATCGTCAAAGTATTTTTCAACACCTGCAACCCCAATCACTTCGGCTGCGTTCACCCCTTCCTCGCCAAAAGAGGCCCCCCCCATAACATGCGCGGCCAGCTTCCCATTGGGGTACAAGCGCATCTCGCGTGGGCCAAACAGCAAGCCGGGCTCACCGATTTCATGCACCGCCTGCAACTGTTCAGGGCTGATTTTCTTTTTCACCCACAGGAACTTGCGCGTGCCTGTGAAATCCTTGACCAACCGATCCCGGTCCACATCCGGAAAGATCTGCTTAAGCGCGTCCGCAGCACGCACTGGGTCGATCATTTCCTGAGGCTGCGCATAAAGCGCATGTGTGTCGAAATTCGTCGCCAGAATACGGCCATGGCGATCTACAATATCCGCGCGCGCCGCAGAAATGGCAGCACCGGGGGCAGATGCGCGTGGCTCCACAGGCTCGGATGTTGCCAGAACCCCCATACGCGCGCCCACCACAATGAACGCACAGGAAAAGAACAGGCACAGCACCAACAGCCGTCCTTCGGCCCGCACGCGCGATGTATCGCGCATCTCTTCATGGCGCACACGCTTGTTTTCTTTTTCAATCGCGTCCGGGTTTTCGCCTTTTGCTCGCGCATCCAAAATGCGGGCCAAAGGGCGCAAAGGTGTGCGGATCATGGCAGCGCCTCCTCGCTATTCTGGCTTGAAACGTCAATGGCATTGTCGATGATCAGCTCTGGCGCGCGTGGATAGTCCACTTGATCCACGCGGCCAAACTGGTTTGGGCGCAACGGCAACAATTGCAGCTTGTCAAAGTTCAGGTCAGCCAGCTCGCGCAGACGATCCGGGCGATTAAGATAGGCCCATTCGGCACGCAAAACAGCCAATCGGGCGTGTGCTTCGCGAATGTCCGAGTGCAGCTTCCCAGTGTCACGGAACGCCTGTTGCGTGGCATAGTTTTCGCGATACGCCCAAAAGGCCAACGCAACGACGCAAAAGGACGTGATGATGTAAAGCACTGTTTTCATATCGTAAAACCGGAAACTTGAGGGGTGGAAATTTGTTTGGCCTCGACATCACCCGGGGCAGCGTCAGTGCGTGTGGCCACGCGCAAACGGGCTGATCGTGCACGGGGATTGCGGGCAACTTCGTCATCATCAGCGGAAATCGCCTTGCGCGACTTCAATGTGAATTGAACCGGGACGCTCTGGGTTTCCGGCGCATACCGGTTGGCATTGCCTGCCCCACCAGAGCGTGCGGTGAGAAAGCGTTTGACCATGCGATCTTCGACAGAATGAAACGTCACCACAGCCAATTGCCCGCCCGGAGCCAAGGCACGTTCCGCGGCCATCAGGCCGCGCCACAGCTCGCCATATTCATCGTTCACGGCGATACGCAGCGCTTGAAAGCTGCGGGTCGCAGGGTGCGACTGGCCGGGTTTGGAACGCGGCAAACAGCTTTCGACGATCTCAGCCAGTTGCAATGTCCGTGTGATCGGTGCCTCGGCCCGTGCGCGGCCAATGGCCTTGGCAATCCGGCGCGAGGCGCGTTCTTCGCCGTATTGAAACAGGATATTTGCCAACATCGCTTCATCCAGATCATTCACCAGATCCGCAGCAGAGGGGCCATCTTGGCTCATCCGCATGTCCAGCGGCCCATCCCGCATGAATGAAAAGCCCCGTTCCGCCAGATCCAGCTGCATGGAACTGACCCCAAGATCCAGAACAACACCGTCCAAATCCTGCGCATAGGTATCCATTTTGGAAAACACGCCTGCTTGAGGCGTTATGCGGCCCCGGAAATCATCCAGCCAGTCTGCGGCCATCTCAAACGCCAAAGGATCCCGGTCGACCCCGATCACATGATCAGCACCCGCATCCAACAATCCGCGCGTATAACCCCCGGCCCCAAAGGTCCCATCAAGCCAGCGCCCTGATACGGGCGCAACTGCACGCAAAAGCGGCGCAAGCAAAACGGGAATATGTGGGTCTTTGGTCTTATCTGTGGCAGCAGACATCATCGGAACTATGACCCCTGCGGTGTGTCTAAGAAGGTCAGCGGATCCACATCCTCGCCCAGCTCATCCAGCCAGGCCTCGGTGCGGTCAAGCTCTTCGGATTCATAGGTCTCGGGCTTCCAAATCTGGAACGTGTCCCCTGCCGCAATGAAGAAGGCTTCGCCCTTAAGATCAATTTTCTGTCGCAGCTTTGCGGGCAGCACCAGCCGCCCGGTTTCATCCACAGTGGTCGGGAAAGACTGACCGTGGAACAAACGCTGCAGCATTTTGCGCTCCATAGATCCGCGTGGCAGCGCGTCGATCTTTTCGTCCACCTCTTCGATGGCCTCTATGGTATAACATTCCAGATAGTTACGGCGATGATCACCGTAGACAATCACAAGCTCGGGGCTGTCGGACGCTTCGCGCCAATTCGGATCAGAGGCTTCCAGAACACGACGAAAAGAGGCTGGGATAGACACCCGCCCCTTCGTATCCACCTTATGGTGGCTTTCGCCTCTGAACCTGCGTGCCACGCCTGTCCGTCCCTTTCTTTGCGCTTCTCAGCGCTTTTGCCTGCTTGCGCCCGGTGCTACCCGGTTGCGAATTCGGCCCCCTGAAATAGGAAACGACGGATTGATCTGCTGCCACTGATCAACCCGCCGCCCTCGTCCCGCTAAGCGGGGATGTCCAGCTGCGCGCGCCACCTGGGGGGATGTCTGCTCGCCCGCGCGCCGGATCTCTTGTGTTCTGATGGAAGCGGTATGCCTGTATGAAACCTGCTTTTCGCTTTTTTGGTTTTTGTGGGGTCGTTTGGTGCCCCGTGTTCCGCTCTCATCTGATGCAATAGGGATGCCATGGGAAAGCATGGGCTGGCAACTGTTTTTTGTGGGATATATGGGAAACG
>CALHST010000020.1 GCA_938038825.1 uncultured Paracoccaceae bacterium
GAAAAGGTCAAACCAGCCGCTTCCAGTTGTTCGCGATATTTGATGTCCACTTCATAGCGGTGGCGGTGGCGTTCATCGATTGTGGTTGTGCCGTATACGTCCGCTACTTTCGATCCCGGTGTCAGAACCGCGTCATAGGCACCAAGCCGCATTGTACCACCTTTGTCATCGCTGACTTTGCGTTTCACCTTTGCGTTGCCCTGCACCCATTCTTTCAAGTGATACACAACGGGTTCAAAACGTTTCTTGCCAGCCTCGTGGTCAAACTCTTCGGACCCTGCGGCTTCAAGCCCGGCAGTGTTGCGCGCCGCTTCGATCACAGCCATTTGCATGCCCAGACAGATCCCCAAATAAGGAACGGATCGCTCTCGGGCGAATTGGGCTGCTTTGATCTTTCCCTCGGTGCCGCGTTCGCCAAATCCGCCGGGAACAAGGATCGCGTGATAACCCTCAAGATGGGGGGCTGCATCTTCTTTTTCAAAGACTTCTGCATCTACCCATTCGACCCGCACGCGGACTCGATTGGCCATACCGCCATGGGTGAGAGCTTCGGCAATGGATTTATAGGCGTCTTCAAGCTGCGTATATTTGCCCACGACCGCAACGCGCACTTCGCCTTCGGCGTTGTGGATGCGGTCGGACACGTCTTCCCAAATGGTCATGTCCGGTTTGGGGGCCGGGCTGATCTGGAACGCGTCAAGCACGGCCTGGTCCAAACCTTCTTTGTGATAGGCCAGCGGCGCATCATAGATCGTGGACAAGTCCTGTGCTGCAATCACACTGTCTGGTCGAACGTTACAGAATAGCGCAAGTTTTTCGCGTTCTTTGGCGGGGATGGGACCTTCGGACCGGCAGACCAGAATGTCCGGGGCAATCCCGATAGACCGCAGTTCCTTGACCGAGTGTTGGGTGGGCTTTGTCTTTAACTCGCCGCTGGCTTTGACAAAGGGCAGCAAAGTCAAATGCATGAACAGACATTGGCCGCGCGGTTTATCCTGGCTAAATTGGCGAATGGCCTCGAAAAAGGGCAAACCTTCGATGTCACCGACTGTGCCGCCAATTTCGCAAAGCATGAAATCGACCTCCTCGTCGCCGATTTCGATAAAATCTTTGATTTCGTTTGTCACATGGGGGATCACTTGGATTGTTTTGCCCAAATAGTCGCCGCGTCGTTCTTTTTCCAAAACGGATGTGTAGATGCGCCCAGAGGACACAGAATCGGTTGTTCGTGCCGGAACACCCGTAAATCGTTCGTAGTGACCCAGATCCAAATCTGTTTCGGCCCCGTCATCGGTCACAAAGACTTCACCATGTTCAAAGGGGGACATGGTGCCAGGATCAACGTTCAAATAAGGGTCAAGCTTGCGCAATCGAACAGAAAAACCGCGGGCTTGAAGCAAAGCCCCAAGTGCAGCAGAGGCCAAACCTTTGCCAAGTGATGATACAACACCACCTGTAATGAATATATATCGTGCCATCTGTCCGGATTGCCCCCGTGTTCTGCAAATTGTGCCAGCTGCAGACTGCGATTAAACGCATACCCACGGGATTTAAGAATACCCAGATTCGGTGCAGCAAGGCAAGAGCTGCGCAACATACTGTTGCGCATTGGTGTTCGACCTCAAGGTCTGGTGGTTAGTCTGCGCTTGGCACCAGGGGTGCGTTTTCACCGCTGGAAGGTGGAAGCAGGCTGTCTGCATCCGGTACTGCTGGTGTAATGCTGTCGGACGCTGTCGGCGGAGTTACGCCCAAACGATCCACAACAGACGTACCAGCAGAGTTTTGTGCCCCGATGATGGTCAAGGCAATCGATGTACAGATAAAGGCGATTGCCAAAATCCATGTCAATTTTCCCATAGGTGTCGCAGGGGCACGACCCGTGGTTGCACCACCGCCGCCGCCGCCGATTCCCAATCCGCCCCCTTCAGATCGTTGCAAAAGCACCGCGGCAATCAAGCCGAGAGCAAGAAGAAGGTGAATAATCAGAACGACGTTTTCCATGGAACCCTATAGCGGATGCACTGCTTGAGCCGGTATCTAGGGAAGAATGTGGCGCGGGGCAAGGGGCCTTGGGCTGGACTTCGTCGAAACTGGAGGCCAGACTTGAAAGATGCCACATGATCATCACAACCACGAACACCCGCATACCCTTTTGCCCTCTGACCCGGCTTTACGTGTCAAAGCGCTTGAGACCCTTCTGACGCGCAAAGGGTTGATAGACCCGGCCGCCCTGGATGAAATCATAGATACCTATGAAAACAAAATTGGCCCAAAAAATGGGGCCCATGTTGTTGCCAAGGCTTGGACGGACCCGGAATTTCGCGCGGCACTGCTGGATGATGCCACGGCCGTTGTCTCAGAGCTGGGGTATTATGGGCGCCAAGGTGAACATATGGTGGCGCTCGAAAATACGCCTGACGTCCATAACATGGTCGTTTGTACGCTGTGTTCCTGTTACCCGTGGCCATTGTTGGGCATTCCGCCGGGGTGGTACAAATCCGACGCATACCGGGCCCGGTCCGTGCGTGAGCCGCGAAAAGTCTTGGCGGAATTTGGTGTGACCCTGCCCGAAGACACCGCCGTACGGGTCTGGGATTCAACAGCCGAGGTGCGCTACCTGGTCATCCCGCAAAGGCCAAAGGGAACAGAAAATCTGTCCGAAGCCGACCTCAGGGCTCTTGTCACACGCGATTCGATGATCGGGTGCGGATTGGCGGTGCAGCCATGACCCGCGTGCATGATATGGGCGGACGATTTGGGGATGGACCTGTGATCCCAGAACCAGAAGAAGACGTGTTTCACGAAGACTGGCATGGCCGTGCGCTGGCCGTCACGCTTGGGGTCGGCTTTTTGGGGCAGTGGAATATCGACACGTCTCGCCATGCGCGGGAACGCCTGTCGCCACAAGATTATACTGCGTTTTCCTACTATGAAAAATGGATGGCGGGTTTGGCGGACCTGATGGTTGAAAAGGGAATTGTCACCCGGGAAGAACTGGCAGGTGGAGACATCTTGGCGTCTGATCTGGCCAGCCGCATGGCGCCAGCAGCCAAAGTTCCAGAAATTTTGGCAAGTGGCGGCCCTGCGGATCGCCCGTCAGATGTGACCCAGACGTTCCAAGTGGGGGATGCCGTGCGAACGTCGCGCCCATTGGGCAATCAATTGATCGCGGGGGGGCACACGCGACTGCCAGCTTATGCGTCGGGTGTCGTCGGCCGCGTGGTTCGGTTTCATGGCACCCACGTTCTGCCCGATGCCAGCGCGCATGGGTTAGGGGACCGCGCAGAGCCATTATATGCCGTTGCCTTCCCAGCGTCAGATCTTTGGGCACAGCCCGAACATCCGCGGGACGAGGTCATTCTGGATCTATGGCAAAGCTATTTGGACCCAGTGGAATGAAGCCGGATCCCGTTTTTGAAGAGCCGTGGCATGCGCAGGTTTTTGCGCTGACGGTGCATCTGAATGAAGCCGGGCATCTTGATTGGCCTGACTGGGCCGCGCGTTTCGGGGCCACGCTAAAAGCACATGGTGTTGATCGGGACCTGAACGGGGGCTCGGATTATTTCGCGGCGTGGCTAGAAACTTTGGAGGCCGTGTTGGCAGAGCGCGCAATGACAGATGCCGAGAGCTTGGCCACGCTGAAAACGGCATGGGAACGCGCTTATTTGTCAACGCCCCACGGGGAACCGGTGGTCTTGTCACAATGAGCCGCCGTTGGCGGCGCGCGATCCATTTTTGTGAATGAGGGGCTTTGCCCCTCAAACTCCCCAAGGTATTTTTGACCAAAAGACGTGTTATTTGCGGGTGTAGAGGCCAGCCTTTTGCAGGAAGCGAGTCCAGGAGAATTTCGGGGCACGCATTTTTGGCGTATGTGCTAAGCGCTTGAATTCATGTTCGTCAATAATGCGTTCCGCGCAACCGCACCCTTCGCCTGTTGCGACTTTTTCATAATAGAATTTTTGAAAATCGAGTTCAGAGGCGCGTTTATTCATCGACGTCATCCACATCTGCCTGGCCTGACAGGTGACGTCGCACACGCGACCAATTGAGCCCAATACCCAGCACAGTGGAAAGCGCAACAAGACCAATCCAGATGTTCATCGAAGGGTTTTGAAGATCAAGCAGGTCAAAATCATAGGCGACCCAAAGGATCGCGGCGATCAAGGCCAGGATCAAACCCATGCCAAACGCGCCGATCGAGCGCAATGTCGCCCGCAGATAAATGATGTACCCGATGGCAAGGATCAGCCCGACAAGGGCTGCGATCGACAAATTGTCAGCGCCATAAGTGGCAGTCCATTGAATGTAATTGTATTCCGTTGGATTATAGGTGGCGGCAAGAAGTGCAAATGCGCAAAGCCAGCGGGTCAGAAAGCCCATAGATCAGATCCTGTTTTTTTGCCTTTCGTGCCGGACATCGCAGGTTCTGTCCAGCAAAGATGTGAAAAGGTGGTTTCGGTCCGTGAGGAGTGCCGCTATAGGGGCACGGGTTTGAACACGTCAGCGAGGGATCAGCATGGCCAATGTAGTTGTAGTCGGCGCGCAATGGGGCGACGAGGGCAAGGGCAAGATTGTTGATTGGCTGAGCGAGCGCGCTGATGTCATTGCGCGGTTTCAAGGCGGTCACAATGCGGGCCACACGCTTGTCGTGGACGGGGAAGTGTATAAACTTCATGCGCTTCCATCTGGGGTGGTGCGTGGCGGCAAGCTGAGTGTCATTGGCAACGGTGTGGTTTTGGATCCTTGGCATTTGGTCAAAGAGATCGAAACAGTGCGCGCGCAGGGTGTCGTTATTTCGCCTGAAACGCTGATGATTGCAGAAAACACGCCTTTGATTCTGCCAATTCATGGCGAGCTGGATCGCGCGCGGGAATCGCAAAATTCTGTTGCCAAGATCGGGACAACCGGGCGCGGGATTGGTCCGGCTTATGAGGATAAGGTGGGGCGCCGGGTGATCCGAGTTGCGGATCTGGCGGATGAGGCCACATTGATCAGCCGCGTTGACCGAGCATTGGTCCACCATGATGCCTTGCGTCGCGGGCTGGGGCTGGAGCCTGTTGATCGAGAGGCTTTGATTGCGCAACTGCGTGCCGTTGCCCCGGAAATCTTGCAATATGCGGCACCGGTCTGGAAAGTGATGACCGAGGCACGCAAGGCTGGCAAGAGGATCTTGTTTGAAGGGGCGCAAGGTGCGTTGCTGGATATCGACTTCGGAACATACCCCTTTGTGACTTCGTCAAATGTGATCGCGGGGCAGGCGGCGACCGGCGTCGGGATTGGACCTGGGGGTATCGATTTCGTTTTGGGAATTGTGAAGGCTTATACCACGCGCGTTGGCGAGGGCCCGTTTCCCACCGAGTTGGAAGATGCGGATGGCCAACGGTTGGGTGAACGCGGGCATGAATTTGGAACAACCACAGGACGCAAGCGGCGCTGTGGCTGGTTCGATGCGTGTCTTGTGCGCCAGACCTGTGCGACGTCAGGCGTGAATGGCATCGCATTGACCAAGCTGGATGTTTTGGACGGGTTCGAGACTTTGCGCATTTGCACGGGGTATGAATTGGACGGCGAAGTTATGGATTACCTGCCAACCGCAGCCGATGCGCAGGCGCGTTGTAAGCCGATATATGAAGAGATGCCGGGTTGGTCGGAAAGCACAGAAGGTGCGCGCAGTTGGGCGGACTTGCCTGCGGGCGCTATTAAATATGTACGTCGTGTGGAAGAGTTGATTGACTGCCCGGTTGCGCTCTTATCAACGTCGCCAGAGCGGGACGATACCATTTTGGTTACAGATCCTTTTGCGGATTGAGGAGAGCCAATGGCACTGCGCTATAAAACTCGCAAACGGTTAGCAATACTGGTTCTTATTGTTCTTGTGCCGCTTTATATTGTGGCGGCCGTCAGCTTGGTTGGTTTGTTCGAACGGCCATCAATTCTGGTAGAGTTGGGGATATACGCGGCACTTGGGATTGTGTGGGCCTTGCCATTGCGATCCATTTTTCGCGGTGTGGGGCAACCTGATCCAGACGCAGAGCAGTAGGGTTTTATCTTGGACATACAAAAACGGCCCCTCATATTGAGGAGCCGTTTTTTGTTTGTGTCACATTTTCAGATTACCCTGCAGCGCGTTGATCCGGCTGAAAACCAATGTCGTCAGATACTTTGAAACGACCACCTTTGATTTTTGAAATTTTACCAGAGCGAAGCAACTGGCCAAAGGACCGCAATCCGTCTTCGCGGGTAAAGCCTTCGGCACCGACCTGACGAACTTTGGTCATCAGTTGTGGGCGCGAGAATTGGTCGCGACCTTCTACGAAGCTTAGGTATGACGCTGCGGCTTCAAGAAGATCGGACAGCTCGGTTGCGCCTTGCGCTTGTGCATATTCTGCAAAGCTTCCGTCTTGGCCCGATGTCGCGTCGGCTTCTGCTGCCACGCGGCGTGGTGCAACAGGGCCTTCTGGCATGTCGCTTTCGTCGATCCGTTGTTCTGCGACCAACTTCAAAGGCGCCGGGCGTGCGGTCTGATTTCGGTCTGCCTGACCTTCAGAACCTGAAGCAGAGGGGCGACGTGGTTTCACAGCTTCGGCGAGGTCCGTACGGTATGCACCGTCATCCTCTTCGCTGTTGGCTTCTTTGCTAAGCTTGTCGTCTGCCTTTGTGGCTGCAACCGCGGCCCGCAGATGGCTGAATGCGTTCCGTCTGTTAGAGCTTTCGGGTTCATCCATTTGGCTATCAGCTTCCGCCATAAGACGGTCCAGCTCGGCTTCATCACCGCTGGGCATGTCTTCCAGGATACGCGCGCTTGGCGCGTCTTCTTCGACCACGCTGTCTTCTGCCACAGTTTCTTGGACGTCAGACAACTCTGCCTCTACGTCAGCCAAAGCGCGCATCAGATCATCTTCGTCTTCTGGGCTTAGCGTGCTTTCTTGTGCAACAGACGCCTCGACACTGTCTTCTTCGACTTCGTAATCATCCAAAGCACCGTTTTCCAAGGCGGTCTCAAGATCTTCGCGCTTCACACTGATGACTCTGCCGCGCAGATGCGCGTCGTCTTCTTCGGTGTCCAATGTGGCAGCAATCAAATCGTCAGCATCATCATCGTCGTCGCCGTCTTCATCCAAGTTCGCAAAGTCAGATTCGTCGAATGTGATGTCATCGCCGTCGTCTTCAAAGGCATCGACCATTGCGCCGTTCGTAGACGCGTTTGAGATCATCTCGAAATCGTCTTCGGCATCATCCTCTTCTCCCAATTGAGAGATCAGTGCGCTCAGCTCGTCTTCAGTCTCGTCCGCAGTCGCTTCGTCTTCTGCAGTTGCCTCTTCTTGTGGGTTCGGCATGTCAAATTCGTCGACCGTGTCCACGTCGGACACATCGTTTTCAAGTGCGTCAAATGAAATCGGGGTGTCATCTGCAGCTTCGAATTCTTCTGCGTGTTCGTCTTCGGAATACCCATCAGAGGAGGCGCGGTTCTTTGCAACAACCGCGCGGATGCGTTGAAGTTTTGCAGCGATTGATGTCGCCGCGCCAGCGACCGGAGCAGCCGCAGCCATGGCCGGCGCAAATTCAGCTTCCTGAACAGGCGTTGGATCCGCTTCCATGTCTTCTTCAAAGACTTCGTATGCGTCGGGGTCTTCTGCGTCGTCAGAAGCCGCTGCGATGTCGTCTGACCCTTCGTCGTTGTCAGAAGCGTCCACATCGTCCGAGCTGTTAAGTGCGCTCAGGATCATGGCGTCAGTGTCATCTGCCGCGTCTTGGACGTCATCTTCCGACGCGTCATCATTAGAAACGTCTGCATCCGCGACGTCGATCTCTGCTGCGGCGTCTTCCATGACCGCGTCCTCTTCGGACGCATCGTCATGTGCCTCAGCCTCAAGGGTCACTGCGTCTTCCGCTGTTTCCTGTGATTCGAGAAGAACGGAAGAGATGGCTGCATCAGCGTCATCCGCTGCCTGCGCGTCCTCTGCGTCTGCCGCCTGCACGTCTTCTTCAATTTCCGCGACAACAACGTCTTCAACAACAGGAGCGTCTTCGGCAACGATGTCTTGTTCAGCAACGATGTCTTGGATGTCTTCCGCCTGTGCGTCGCTATCGGACGCATCAGCCGCAATGTCTTCAACGTCGGTTGTGGAGTCTTCTGCGATATCGTCTTCAGGTGCGACTTCTGCAGCGTCATCCTCGGTCAGGGCGTCTGCCGCGGAGACTGCAACAGTGGCCGTTGCTGCGATTGCGGCTGTAGATGCCGCCGCGCGCAGGTGAATGCCATCGTCGTTGGTTTTCGCTTCGACTTGCTGCGTGATGCCGCGTTCGGCGATTCGCGCCAACATGTCTGCATCAGGCTGCGGGGGTTCCGCGCCGAAATAGCGATCTTCCTGTGCCAGGTCGCGGAAATACTCCGCAATCGCTTTCATTGTTTCAAAACTGTCCTCGAACCCTTCAAGGGTGCAAGAGAATGTCCCATAAGAGACTGTGAGAATTTTGTTGTTACTCATCATCGGATGCTCGTCCTCTGCAAACCTGCAAAGCTGTGTTTACCATGGTGGCCGCGTCAAAAGCGGCCCGAATCTGTGCCGTGAACGGTATCATTTCTAGGCGAGAGTATGTCAGAATACATACAAAGGTGTTAATTTGCCATGATTCAGTACATTGTTTCATCATCGGAACCAATCACTCTTGTTGGTGCCGGGGCTTTGGGGCCTGATGATTTGGCCATCGCAATGGCCCTAGCCCCGCGACTCGTAGCAGCAGATGGGGGCGGTGACAAAGCCCTGCAAGCAGGTCATATGCCAGACGCGGTCATTGGCGACTTTGATAGCATAAGCCCGCGTGTACAGGCAGAAATACCGCAAAATCGACGTCACCACATAGCAGAGCAAGACTCGACCGACTTTGAAAAGGCACTGACCCGTATAGATGCCCCTTTGCTGATTGGGGTGGGCTTTATGGGGGCGCGCGTGGATCACCAATTGGCGGCTTTGCATGTGCTTTTTGAGTATGCGCACAGGCCGGTGATTCTTTTGTCGGATTATGAAGCAATCCTGCATTGTCCTCCGGTTCTGGAGGTGACTGTTCCAAAGCAGTCAACGGTATCGCTGTTTCCCTTGGCCACAGTTACTGGTCACAGCACTGGTCTAGAGTGGCCAATAGATGGTCTTGTTATGGCACCGGGTCGCCAAGTCGGAACATCAAACCGCGCAATCGAAACGCAGGTTCGATTAACTATGCAGGGGCGCGGGATGATTGGTTTGTTTCCAAGGGCCGCTTTGGGTTCATTGGTTCAGGCGTTGACGACGCACGCGTCAGGTCACGCGCCATGGCCTGCTCTCTGAAGACCACGTAAAGCCCTGCTGCGATTGTGATCAGAATGCCAACAGACGCCAAAGTGTTGGGAAGGTCTTTGAAAACAACCCATCCCAACAAGGTCGCAAAGGGGATTTCAAGATACTGCATCGGCGCAAGTGTGGCGGATGGCGCAAAGCGCAGGGACCATGTCATCAGCAAATGCGCGACTGTCCCCAGCAAACCAATGGTAACCAGCAAGGTGATTTCATAGGAGCTGGGGGCAATGATGTCGAAGATCTGAAGGCCGCTGCCCTGGGCCAGCAACAAGACGGGCGCCATGATGATCACTGCCATCATGCCTGACACGGCTTGCAGCCCGATGGGATCCGTTTCTTTCGCAATTTGGCGGGTGACCAAGATAAAGACCGAGAAGTTGATCGCCACAACCACAGGCCACAAAGCTGGCCAGCCAATCTCTGCAAAAGACGGCTGGATCACCAGAAGCGTGCCAATGAAACCCACAATGCACCCAATCAACCGGCGGCTGCCGACCTCTTCATGCAGTACGTATTTGCCAAGAACCAACATGATAAACGGCATAACAAACGCAATGGCGACTGCATCCGCCAAGGGCA
>CALHST010000021.1 GCA_938038825.1 uncultured Paracoccaceae bacterium
TCCCGCATCCCGCTTTTCGACATTGCAGAGCCTCTTTTCCTTGAAAACCCAGGCACACAAATCGCAGATACTGCGGCACATATTCACGCCTGCGCAACCGGGTCAGACCCGAACTGCCGATCGGCGACCTTGATATTCGAAGAAAACCCCCTGAACCACGACACGCCGTACAAAAGAGAAAGCGTCGTCGCGTGGAATATTCTGGCTGACACCCTGAAAGGCACCTATCCACAAACCTACGAAGCCGTGCTGTCAGGCCACAGAATTTTGATCTTTTCACATGATGTGCAGGTTCTGACACAATTATCTGATAAACTCATTCAATAGACCGTTAAGGCGACGCCATAGCATGTTGAAAGCGACCCTGCATAAAATCACAAAGTTTGGACTGGTTGGGCTTGTGTCTACCTTAAGCCATTATGCCGTGATGTTCACAGGTTTGGCCTTTATAGACACACCTGTTGCCTGGTCATTCATTGGTGCCACTGTTGGGGCCCTTGTCGGATATGTGCTGAACTATCGCTATACGTTCCACAGCACGCTGCCCCATCGAACAACGACACCCCGTTACAGCGTCATCAGCATTCTGTCTGTCATGCTGAATACGGCCCTAATGTACGTCTTTACAGGTCCCTTCGCCTTGCCTGCCTTGCCCGCACAAATCCTGAGCACGGGATTGGTGTTTGTCGTCAATTACTGGGCCCACAGCACCCTGACTTTTGGAAAGGCACCGACAGCATGACAACCGATTGCCCCGATATCTCCATTGTCGCGCCTGCCTTCAATGAATCAGACACTATCAAGACATTTCATGCCCGCCTGACGGCCGTTTTGGATGCATTGGACCTTACGTCTGAGATCGTATTTATCAATGATGGCAGCACCGATGACACGCTTGATCAGATCCTTGCCCTCAAGGCTGTGGATCCCCGTATTGTGCTGATTGATCTGAGCCGGAATTTTGGCAAGGAAATTGCCCTAACAGCGGGTCTGGACCACGCAACAGGTCGCGCCACCATTCCAATCGACACGGATCTGCAAGACCCCCCGGAACTGATCCCGGATCTGATTGCGAAATGGCAGCAAGGGTTTCAGGTGGTCAATGCCAGACGCCGCAGCCGACAAGGCGAAAGCTATATCAAAAAAGCGACCGCTGCGCAGTTTTACCGGATCATGCAGCGTTTTGGTCAGCGCTATCAGTTGCCCAAGAATGTTGGGGATTTTCGCCTGATCGACCGCAAAGCGCTGGATGCAGTCAACACTGTGCGTGAACATCACCGGTTCATGAAGGGGATCTTTGCGCTTGTGGGGTTTCGCCACGCGTATGTGGATTATGACCGAGACCCGCGTTTTGGCGGGACCACAAGCTTTAACTATTGGAAACTTTGGAATTTCTCGCTCGAAGGGATCACATCCTTTACCACATTCCCGCTTCGCCTGTTCAGCTATATGGGATTTCTTGTGGCCTTGGTGTCCTTTGTCTATGGGATCATCTTTTTGGCACGCGTTTTAGCCTTTGGAGACCCTGTTTCTGGTTTCCCAACCCTGTTTTTAACCATGACATTCCTGGGGGGCGTCCAGCTTATCGGCTTGGGGGTCATCGGCGAATATCTGGGGCGTGTCTTCAATGAAACAAAGAACCGCCCGCTTTATTTCGTCAACGACATCTATGCGCAGTCTACCGAGACGCCCAAAGCGTTATCCGTGTCGACGCCCATCAGGGTGGCGGTGTCTGATAAGACCTATGCAGGTGACTAGACACACAAAGGGCCGCCCAGATCTCTCTGGACGGCCCCTTTTGGTAGAACCAAACAGCTGATTTAAAAGCCAAGCCGGTGTAACGGGCCCTTGAGGCGCCGATACAACATCGGGGGCATCAATTCACGTATGATACGGCGACGATGCTCGCGTCCTGCGGCTGAATCCGATGTCCCGGGGCGCGGCCGGAACAAGGTGGAATGCGCCACGCGGTCTTCGCTCCATGTTGGGGTATAGTAATACAGAGCAATCGACAGGCGCGGATCCCCATCCGGGTGGTTCACGGGTTCCGGGTTGCCGTGATACGAATTGGAGCTGGTTGAGAAGCAGCACATCCGGTTCATAAAGGGTGGGAACTGGGCCACCTGTGTTTGCATGTCTTCGGTCCAGACCTCAAACGCGCCACCATATTCCGGTTTCCAGTCTGGGTTCAGATAGATCAGGATATTCAAGCGCCGCTCAAGATACATTTCCTTGTGCATGTTGAAATCCGCATGAATTCCCAAGAAACCGCCCGAATTGGTGCGATGCACCCCGGCGCCTTTGAAATACGGGTCTGGGATCAAGTTTGGGATCCCGGTCATTTCCTCAAGAAATCTCAGAAATGCTTTTGAATTCAATGCATTAAACACAGCCCGAGTATAAAGAGGCAACGTGTCTGGATTATACGCCGTTTTCAGATGCTCTTGCGGGCTCATGTTTTCGGGCGCTTTTTCCCCAACAGACAGGACTTCTTCGCGCACTTTCTCAGCGACAGACAGCGGCAGGAAATTGTCGACACAAATGTGGTGATAAGGCTCACCAGACTGATATTTTTCCGCCAAGTCTTTGCCGGATTGCTCTGCACTGCTTGGATCCAGAACAAGTGTTTCTGGATTAAGGTCCAAAACGTAGGTCATGAAAATGCTTCCATCGTTGTTACGTGGCTGGGTTATACTGTTCTTTAAGAAAATAATACATCCACAACGCGGTTAGAATATGACGCAGTTTTCTTGAGATGCGTTCAAAAAACGGGTTATGCCCCGCCGTATGACGTGTGAAAGCTGATATGTCAGCACAGACTCGACGTTGTAAAAAGGGACAGGCACACATGCCATCAACCTGTGCGGGAGATTTCAGACGATGTGGCCGCCCAAACGCCCCAATTTCCGGATATTAACCTCGACCTCCCGCCATAGATCCGAAGATCAATCATTTTATATGACTTTCACCGGTCTTCTGTTGTATCAAGCGCTTCGTATAGATGTCAGTTCGTGAGCGTTTTCTCCATGGTTAGTATTACTTCATCATCCCGCATGCCTTATCGACCCCTGATTGGGGCATGTGTTTTGCTTGCGCTTGAGCTGCTTGGAATCGGGGTCATTTTCAAACATGGCATCGACTTTACCTGCCTTAGCAACTGGCCCCAAGCCGCATGCCGAGGTGCAAGCGGCACATTGGTCGCGATCTACTGTGTGATTGGCGCGTTATGTCTGCTTGTCCTGCTCTATCCAGGCCAATTCCGGCGGCTTTTCAGCGATTCAAGTGTGCGGCTCTGGCCTTTTGGGTTGAACATGCTGGGCGTTGTGGTTGCCTTGCTGCCTTTGACATTCATGCAAAACGGTGTGGGCCCGAAAGCCATTATGCCAGCCTTTGCCTGCTGGACCTTGGGGATGGGTATGATCCTGACCGGGCTGGCCCTCTATGCAGCACCTGTGACGCGCTGGCGTCAGTTCTGGAGCGATAACTGGACGCATCTTGTGCCTGTGCTGCTGACAGGCGCTTTGGCCCCTGCCTTTGCCACGTTGATCAGACCCTTATGGCGTCTGGAAACCATGACCGACTGGACCTTTGCGGGTGTCGTCTGGCTTCTGGAATCTTTCGGATATACGCCAGAGACCTTTGAAGGGACGAAAATCATTGGTGTCGATCCGTTTTACATCAATATCGCACCTGTATGTTCTGGGGTCGAGGGGATCGCTTTGGTGACTTTGTTTGTCACGCTGTATCTATCTTTGTTCCGAAAAGACCTCCGGTTCCCACACGCATTCTTGCTGTATCCGATTGGCATCCTGACCTCGGCCTTGTTCAACGTTGTCAGGATTGCCGTGTTGCTGATCATCGGCATTGAGGGCAAAGCAGATCTTGCCGTTGGTGGGTTTCATTCACATGCAGGTTGGTTCCTGTTCACCATTATCGCCTTGGGTATCGTGATGGCCGCACAATCGGTTCCCGCCCTGCAACGCAGCCACATCTCCCCCATTGCAGGACATGCACACAATCCCCTGCCCTTCCTGCAGGATCCGGCGGCCGCAAGGATCCTGCCCTTCGCAATCTTCATGCTGAGCGCACTTCTGGTTTCAACATTCGCACAAAGTCCCGGTGTTGCGTATCCGCTGCGTGTTGTTGCCATGGCATCTGCGCTGGCACTGTTTGCGAACATCTACCGCCAACTGCCTTGGCGCATAGATCCGGTGGCCGTTGCGACGGGTGCTCTCATCGGCTTGCTATGGGTTGTTATTCCTGTGGCCGTCGAAGATCCGTCTGCCGCCCCCTACGGCGCCCTGACAGGTCTTGCCCTGGTTGGTTGGTTCGTTCTGCGTGGCGTGGGCACAATCCTGTTGGTTCCCATCATCGAAGAACTGTTCTTCCGTGATTATCTGGAACCAAAGCTGCGTCTTGGCGATGGGCGTCTATGGACGGTCATCGCAGCATGTGGAACGGCAGGATTGTTTGCCTTGCTTCATGACCGTTGGGCCGAAGCCTTTATGGCGGGGCTTGCGTTCTCATGGGTCATGCAACGTCATGGGCGGGTCAGCGATGCCATTGTGGCCCATGCAACGGCCAACGCCTTGGTCTTCGCCGTTGCCGTGAGCCTCGGGCGCCTTGAGATCATGTGAGCCGAGGCACTTGCACAGCCACAGTTTCGCATGCGAAATTTGTCCCGATATAGACTCTGCTTAACGCGGATAACAGTGTCTATTCCTGCGCCAACCAAGCCTTCAGTTTCTTCTGAAAGGCCGCATCAACCCCCGGGCCGCTCAGAGTTATACGCCCTTTAGCAGTCTCTAATAAAAGACCTGGCGAGATCTCTTTTGCGGCAGAGGGTTTGGGGACGCGCGCTTTTGGTTTTCGCGCCGAGCTCTTTGACGCAGACTCCCGAAGCATCTCATCAAGCACGGCACGTTCCTCTTCTGCGGTGCGCGGACCTGCAGCGATCAGTGCCTTTTGAAGACGGTCGTAGACTTTGGCATCCGCTTGCAAGGCCGCCACAAGAGCCAGCCCAAGTTTCTCGGGCACTGCAGCGGGGAACTTCAGATCCTCATCCAGATGCTGCACTAAGCCGGTGAAGGCCATGATCTTGGATCGCTTGGGCGCGCGGGCTGCTGCAAACAAATTTTGCACCGCCTCATGCAAAGTTTCGAACGCGCCCTGCTCTTTCGCCTTAACCGCAATGCGCGCCCGTTCATAAAAGCTGAGGCTTGCGCGGATCTCGTTTTCCTCGACCATGGCCCGATATGCGTCCGCCTGCCCATCAGGGGCCCGCAACAAGGCCTTGGCGGTCGCAAACGAGGGATCGCCCGTCTGATCAAAAAGCGTGCGCAAGACCGACACACGACGCCACCCGGAAATAAGCCCGTACCGCCCGTTCCCAAGATCCACGACCTCGATTGGTGTTTGCTGGCCACGTGCCGTGATGCTCTTGGACAGCTCTTCCATATCATCTGCATCCAGCGTGACACGGTCCCGCACCAGATGGCTGACATCAATGGCATCCAGTGGCAGTACGATGACCATACGCCCATCCTCGCGGGCGGTGCGCAGTTCTTGTGACACGTCATCAAAGGCCGCCTGCAACGTGGCATCCCGAGACACATCCGCAATTGGCGCGCGCGCGCCAACAGGGACCCCCATGGCCGGGCTTGAAGCAAGCACAGCAGGATCAGCGCCCGGGCTGGATGTCATGACTGTGGGATTAAGTCGCTTGCGCTTTGCCATCAGAGCGCCCCTCCGGTTTGACTGACGTGGATCAGTTTCGCACGCGAAACTCTCATTGTGTAGGGGCCTCTGCCTGGGCGCGTTCATCCCGTCGCCAAATCCCATAGAGGAGCCGTTTAAACGCCGCATAGGTTTCATCAAAGGTCGCGCGGCCCCGCATATATGTATTGCGATTAAAGTCCCGGTAATCGGCTTCATAGATACCATTTACGCTTTCGCCAGCCTGCCCAATCAGCGCCGTGAAATCCTGCCGGAACGGGGACAGAGTATGTCCCATATAGGCCTGCATGAGGCTGGCCATTTCCGTTTGCTGTGCGGGGTCAAATCGCGTGATGACAGCTTGCACAGCATCCCATTCAAAATTGATCTCAGGACGACCCAGCGCACGGGCGGCCATGTTTTCCCCCTCTTCGATCGAGGAAAACGTGGCGTGCAACATATCAAAAAAGCGCCCCGTACTATCAAATTCCACAAAGGACGCACCCAGTGGCACCAAGAGGATGTCTGTGGCGGCCAATCCATTGATTGTCAGATATCCCAGGGCAGGGGGCGTATCGATGAAAATCAGATCATATTCATCCAGCAAGCCATCCTCTTCCAAGGCTTCACCAAGCGCATCCCACAGCTTCCAGGACCGCGCGGCCATGCGCCATACTGGGATCTGAAATTCAGACCAATAAAGGTTCAGCTGGGCCCCAATCAGATCGATATTGGGCCAGTGCGTCTTCTGGATGACATCTTGCGCGCGCACATCCATGGCCGCAGTCAGCGTCTCATCAAAGGGCAGGGGGCTTTCCCCGCGATCCATCCGGCGCTGATTTTCTGAGCGCAGGTGCTGGCCATAATGGCGGGCCAAGAGAGGGAAAACCGTTTGCCATTCATCCGCGACCTGCGCGCCAAAAATGGATGTCATGGATCCCTGACTATCAAGATCCACGACGAGAACTTTATAGCCATCCAGCGCAGCACTCATTGCAAGATGTGTACAGGTCGATGTCTTTCCAACCCCACCCTTGAAGTTGGCGACAGCGACGATTTTTGCAGGCAACCCTTCGGGGCGGTAAGGCAGATATTCTTTGGCCTTGGATCCTTCTTGACCAAAGAACGCCCGCAGGCGCAACACTTCGTCCAGGCTGAACCATTTTGCCCCGCCATCTGTTTCTGTCACCCCTTGTGGCAGATCAGGATTTTGACGCAGGACTCGACGGAAATGGGCCGGGGCAACAGGGATCAGATAGCGGGTGATTTCCCAAGTTGAAAAGGGCCGTAAATGGCGGACCCCAGAGTCATCAAGACCACGTCCCGATAGATCGCTACGCCCCTGAGCGCAGGCCTTTGCCAGATTGGCAAGACCGT
>CALHST010000022.1 GCA_938038825.1 uncultured Paracoccaceae bacterium
CCCAACAGGGATACATCTTTTGCATCGCGCAGCGCTGCAACATGTGTGCCTGCGACCATGCCCAGACCTATCAAGACACATTTCATGTAAGTGTTCCCTTCTTTCGCGTAAGCTGCCCGGAAATCGCTGGACATAAAAGCAGATTTTGCGAAGTTGTGCCCAACAATCAGGGAAGACTTCATGCGACATCTGACAGGGATTGCGGCAGACCTTTATGAGAGTGTGAAAACGCACCCTATCGTGTCGCCGCATGGGCATTGTGATCCGGCTTGGTTCGCGCATAATCAGGCGTTCCCAGATCCGGCAGAGCTGTTGGTGATCCCGGATCACTATGTGTTTCGGATGTTGTATTCACAGGGTATCCCTTTGGAAAAGCTGGGCATTGGGCCCTCTGGCGCTGGGGCAGACCGCCGCGCGGTGTTCCGGTTGTTTGCGCAGAACTGGTCGCTGTTTCTGGGCACACCCAGTCAATTGTGGATGGACTATGTTCTGCAAGACACGCTGGGCCTTGATGAACCGTTGGGCGCAGACACTGCGGATGCAATCTATGACGCGATTTCAGAGAAGCTGAGTTTGCCGGAATATCGCCCCCGCGCCTTATTTGACCGTTTTGGGATCGAAGTTCTGGCGACCACGGACAGTGCATTGGATGATTTGTCCCACCACAAGGCGGTGCGCGAGTCTGACTGGCAAGGTCGCGTGGTTCCGACATTTCGCCCTGATGGCGTTTTGGATCCAATGGACCCTGACTTTGCAGCCAACGTGCGGACACTTGGCGAAATAACCGGCTGTGATACCGCCACTTATGCCGGTTATCTGGATGCTTTGCGCCACCGTCGCGCGGCGTTCAAAGCGATGGGGGCAACTGCGACGGATCACGCGCAGGACCATATCCAGACAGAATGGCTGTCCAACCCGGCAGCGGCTTTTGAGCGTGTCTTGCAAGGCGGGGATGAGGCACAGGCCCGCGCATTTTATGGACATATGCTGATCGAAATGGCGCAGATGTCTGTGGAGGATGGGTTGGTGATGCAATTGCATGGCGGCTCAAAGCGTAACACCAATCGCGATGTGATGATGGCATTCGGGCGCGATAAGGGGGCGGATATTCCGCTGCAAACAGATTGGGTTCGGGGACTTGATGGTTTGTTGAACCGCGTCGGCAATAACCAGGCATTTCGTATGATCCTGTTTACGCTGGATGAATCCACCTATGCCCGCGAATTGGCCCCGATGGCCGGGCATTGGCCGTGTCTGAAAATTGGCCCGCCATGGTGGTTCCATGACAGTGCCGCAGGTATCGCGCGGTATTTTGATCGTGTGGTGGAAACGGCTGGCTATGCCAATTTGGCGGGCTTTAATGATGACACACGGGCCTTTTTGTCGATCCCTGCGCGCCACGACGTTTGGCGACGCGGCGTAGCGCTGCATTTGGCCGCGCAAGTGCAGGCGGGTTACTTTGACACCAAAACGGCAACGGATCTGGCAGAGCGTTTGGCAACCGGTCTGGCACGCGAGGCTTACGCGTTGTGAGCACAATTTTACACTTTGGCCCCGGAAACTTCTTTCGCGCGCATTTGGCGGAATACACCTTTGATGCAGGTGGATGGGATATCACGGCGGTGTCTTTGCGCTCCTCCAGTTTTCGTGACGCGCTGGACCCGGCAAAGGGGTATTTTTTGGCGATTCAAGGCCAAGGCCCCCGCCAAATCGACGTCATCAAACAGGTGCTGGTCGCGCCCGAGGATCCGGCGCGTGTTCTGGCGTCCGTCGCAGATCCAGATGTGGCCGTGATTTCGGCAACAGTGACGGAAAAGGGCTATTACCTTGGGGCTGACGGCAGGTTGGATGTGACGGCGCCAGACATCGCGGCGGAATTGGCAGGACATCCCACGACGGTCATCGGGTTTTTGGCGCATGGATTGGCCCGCAGACAGGCCCCGGTCACGGTCCTGAGCTGTGACAACCGGATGCAAAACGGGGATGCGTTGGGGGCGGCTGTGAAAGACTTTGCAAAGGCGGCGGGGTTGCACATCACATGTGATGTGCGCTTTCCCAACGCCATGGTGGACCGCATCACGCCGGCAACGACGGATGACTTGCGCACCCAAACGGGTGATCCATTGGCCGTACCGTGTGAGCCGTTCAAAGAATGGGTCATCGAAGACAATTTCGCCGCCGCGCGTCCCAATTGGCCAGATGTTCAATGGGTTAAAAACGTCGCCCCGCACGAGATGCGCAAATTGCGGATGTTAAATGGTGCGCATTCCTATTTGGCCTATGCAGGGATTTTGGCGGGCCACACATATGTGCACGAGGCGATTGTTGATCCAGATTTGCGGGCGGGTGCGATGGCGCTGATGCAAGATGCGGCGGCGACGTTGCCCGCAGAGGCGCAAGCGCAAGCAGACACGTATGCACACGCTTTGGTCACGCGGTTTGAGAACCCGCATCTGAACCACGCGCTGCGCCAAATTGCGATGGATGGCAGTCAGAAGCTGCCGTATCGCATGGTCGACACGTTGCGGGCGTGCCACGAAGGGGACGGGGCTGCATTGGTGGCTGGAGTCCGGGCGTGGATGGCATTTTGCCGGTCGGAAATCGGCGCAGGACGTGCGTTACAAGATCCCAAGGCAGAGACGCTGAAAAACGCCCAATCAGATGGTGATTTCCTGGGGATTATCGGTGCGGCGGATTTGATGGGTCGTTTTACGGATCACGCGGGATAATCGCGCCGCGCTGGCTGACCACTTGGCGCGCCATCATATGGCCCGACATCAACGCATGTGCTGGATCTTTACCGGTCAAATGGGCTGCAAGGAAGCCACCGTTGAAACTGTCCCCGGCGGCCGTGGTGTCCACAACTGTGTCAGCCGCTGGATAGGATTGCGTGATCTGGTTCCCAATCGGCATCGGACCTTCGGGGCCTTGTTTCAAAGCACCTAAACAAGTCGCCTTGCGCCAGCGGGTTTGCACCTGTTGGGTAGTTTCCTGAAACAGGTCCATTTCATCATCAATGGAGGGCAATGCGATGTGGGCGGCGTCCCAATAGGCGCCCATGATCGCGCGGGCGGCGTCCGCGGATTCCCAAAGACGAGGGCGATAATTGCTATCAAAAGCAAGCTGTTGCCCTGTGGAGATGATGTGATCCAATAACCCCCTGCGGACAGACGGCGGTAAGATCGCGAGAGAAATTCCGGACAAATACACAAGATCGTATCCATCAAGCGCGCTAAAATCCTCATTTGCAAAGAGTTGCCGGGCTGCGGCAGCACTGCGCCAATAGGTGAAGGTCCGCTCGCCTGCGTCATCTGTTGTGATAGCGTATAACCCCGGTGAGCCGCCTGTCAGGCGTTCGATCCGGTGCGTTCCGAGGTCTTCTGACGCGATGAAGGCCGCGATTTGATCTGAAAAGGGGTCGTCCCCCAATGCGGTGACGTAATCCACATGCAGATCCGGTGCTAAGCGTTTGAGATATATCGCTGTGTTTAGAGTATCCCCCGCAACACCAACGCCCGCTGTGGATCCTGTCATGGACAGTTCAATCATGGCTTCGCCAATGCAGGCTACTCGGGTCATGCGCGTCCCTCTCTGTGCCAAATAATAAGACCTGAGGCTGTAATGACAGAGGCACCCAGCAGGGTCCAGATTGTGGGGAGGTGGTCAAAGAAAATGTATGACAAAATCGTCAGATAGATCAGGAAAGAATAGGTGAACGGCATCAACGTGTTGGCCGTGGCAAAGCGGTGCGCGGTGGTCAGCCATTGATGCCCGGCCCAAGCGATCACGCCAATGCACAGAAGGATGGCCCATTCCAGCATGCTGCTGGGTGATTGCCACAACAACACTGCTGGGGGCAAAAGCAGGACCATCCCAATCAAGCCCATCCAGAACTGCATAACATCGGTCGATACTTTCCCGGCCAACTGTCGCGTGATCAAAGAATAAAGCGCAAGAAAGAACGCATTCATGACAGCCATAAACATGGCGGGGTGGAAGCTTTCTCCGAAAGGTTGGATCACGATCAACACGCCGATGAAACCAAACAGGATCGCTGACCAGCGCCAGATCCCGACCTTTTCGCGCAGGAACAGCGCGCTGACAAAGCAGACGATGACGGGGCTGGAAAACATGATGGCTGAGATGACGGTCAGGGGCAGAATGCGCAGGATGTAAAAGTTAGACAGCGTCGCGGCGACCAAAAGCAATGCGCGCAGGACCACGAGAAAGAAGTGCGGCGGGATGGAAAACGCATCCGCCCTGCGCAGCATTAAGGCGGTCGAGACCACACCATGACCGAAATAGCGAAAAAACGCGATCTGTGCAGCGGGCATCCCAACCACAGCAACCCATTTGGCCCCGGTATCGACCAGAGAAAACATAAGCCACGCCACCAGCGTCATCAGGATACCAAGGCGGGCCTTGTCCTCGAGTCCCGGCAGAGCGTGGCTCATTTTGAGTTAGCCTTTCATGCGGGCGGAATAGAAATCCACCATTTGGCTGACCATGTTGTCACCTTGCCCGGCATCGAGGGCCGCATTCAGGCCCGTGTGGGCACCCGTGGACATAATGCTGTCGCCCCCGGCATCACTGACCATTTGGCGGTAATAGCCAACGTCCTTGGCTGCGTTCTTGATGGCAAAGGCCAGTTGGTTGGGATCCCCTTGCAGCGCGTATCCGGATACAAAATCCATCATACCCGAGCGTAACGGCCCGGCCGCGATCACGTCGTACAGCGATTGGCGATCAATTTCGGCCACATCTGCCATGGCAAAGGCTTCGGCCATGGCGTTGGCGACGGTCATACCAAAGAAATTGTTGATCAGTTTGATCGTGTGACCTGACCCCAAAGCACCCAAATGAAAGACATTTTCGCCCAGATCATCCAGAACCGGTTTGACCCGGTCAAAGGCGTCTTTGTCACCCGAACACATGAGGTTCAGCAAACCATCCACGGCATGGGCCGGGGTGCGCCCCAAAGGTGCATCCAGATAGGTCGCCCCTGTTGCGGCGACTTCGGCACCAAGATCGCGCGTTGATCCGGGCAGGGAGGTGCCAAAATCAATCACCACATTGCCGGCCGACAGGCCCGCGATCACACCGGCGTCTCCGCGCATCCGGCTTTCAACCTGATCAGATGTGCCCATGCAGATCATGATGATATCGCTGGCCTCGGCCACGGCTTTGGCATCTGCGGCTTCGGTTGCGCCGCGCGCAATGGCTTTGTCCAACTCTGTGCGGTCACGATTGCCGAGAACCGTCAGGTCATAACCTTTGTCTTGCAGGCGGCCCACCATGGCGCCGCCCATAAGTCCAAGGCCGATAAATCCGATTTTTGGGGTGCTCATGTTGGGTCTCCTTGTTTCACTGATATCGTGTCAAAGGCACGCTTTTTCATGCCTTTTTGAATTTCATAGATGGAAATGGGCACATCTGGCTGTGGTTGCGGGATGCGGATCGGGATGTCCTTGAGGCGGGGCGTCAATGTGGGCGTGCCGCACAACATCCGGGTGTCATAGTCTGCAATTCCATCCCAGCGGGTCATCGACCCCATAATGGGAAAAGCATCAGCTGCCATCATTTCATAAAACAAAATGCGTCGTGGCCGATCCGACGTATTGAGCGCCGATCCATGCAATGCCCGCCCGTGATGGATTGATATGGATCCGGCGGGACCCGTCAAAGCCACGGCATCCTTGATATCCAACCCATTGGCTTCGGGCAAAATGGCCCCGGCAAAGACCCCATCCACATGATGGTCATAGACAGGCCCTTTGTGAGATCCGGGGAACACTTGCAGGGGGCCATTTTCCAGCGCCATATCGTCGATCAAAACGCCAATCGCAAGAATGTCGTCATTGGTGTGCGGGTAAAACGCATAATCTTGATGCCATTCTACGGCGGCGCCGTAACCGGCTGATTTCATGTTCAGTTTGGATGTATGCAGGCGTAAGTTTGGGCCAATCAGATCACGCGCAGGGGCAAGGATATGGTCTGACAGCATCAAGTCCCGCATCACGTCGGAAATCGTGTGGGGCAGTTTGATACGCCGCAATCGGGGATCTTGTGCCGTGTGGCTGTCTTCCAGATCCAGACGGTCATTAGACGTTGTTAACGTTGCGGCCTCAGCCTCGAACCGGGTGATTTCCGCGCGGACTTTATCCATCCATTCAGTCGGAATCTGGTTTTCCAAGACGATGCAGCCTTGATCACGATAATGGTCAATCTGGGCTTGGGTGAGAACTTCAGGCATGGTTTGTCACTCCGGCTTAAGACTGTTGAGTTGGGTTACGACAGCAGGATCATCCACAACCAGTCCGGTATAAGCCTCGAACGAGCGCACGGCCATGGCGCGAAACAGATCAAACCCGCTGAGACACGCAAGCCCTGCGGCGGCAGCATCCCGCAGAAACGCTGTGTTGGTGGGGGTATAAACCGCATCAAAGGCCCAGCTTTGTGAAGACATCCACGCAGGATCAAA
>CALHST010000023.1 GCA_938038825.1 uncultured Paracoccaceae bacterium
GGGTCACCTTCGTCCGTGTTCTTGCCCGCAGCAAGTTCTTCTTCGGTCATTACGAAACCGCCACCAATCGAATAGAACACTTGCCGCAATATGACGTCGCCCTGAGCGTCTGTGGCCATCAGGATCATGCCATTTGCATGGCCCGTCAGTGGCGTGTCGTAGTCAAAGAGCACATCTGCGTCCGGGTCGAACACAAGGGGTGGCAAATCCAGATTGTGGATTTCGTGGGTGGCTTTCAGGGTCGCCAGAGCGCCTTGGGCCTTTTCATGATCATAGGTGTCGGGCGTAAAACCCATTAACCCAAGGATCGTTGCGCGATCTGTGGCGTGACCGACGCCGGTAAAAGCGAGAGAGCCGTGCAGCGAAGCCCGCACCCCGGCAAACTGAAACGGAGAGGCGCGCATCTGATCCAAAAACCGATTTGCCGCCACCATGGGGCCCATTGTGTGCGAAGAAGACGGTCCAATACCGACTTTGAACATATCGAAAACTGACAGAAACATGGGTTTTTGGCTTTGCGTTATATCGGTTCACTTGGGGATAGGTGTCAGAGGGAGTTTGTCTGGGCCGGATGCGACCATTGACGATTGGATTGCGTTTTCGGGATGCCGGGACGGTCTGTTTTCCCTGCGGTCAAAAGCGCCCGCCCGCCACCCCTGCGTTCAGGGGTGCAGATCGTTCGGCCAGGTATTGTGGTACGTCGCGGGCTGTGAAGATCGCTTGGCGGATCAGATCGTCAAAATGTTGGGACATCGTATCAATGCGTTCGCGATCGCGGAATGTGAGGTAATGACTGCCGGAATAAAGGACCGCCAGCAGGGGGCCAAATACTGTAATTGGGGATGCATAGAGTTTGCGAGCATCAAACAGATAGATCCGCAATCTTGGGTAAAGCTGATCTGCCAGATCAATCAGCGTGCTGACTTGTGCGTCCCGAATGGGTTTGGGAAGATCTTGGTAATATCCAGTGCCCGCCAAAAATGACTCTACCTCGTGTACGGGCAACGCGATTTCATAGTCTGAATGCGCGCTGCGCATCCAATCCAGCCGTGCGGCAGATGCGGATATTGCCTGGTCCACGCTGCGACCCAAGTGGGGAGTGTATTCCCAACGCAGCATATCTTTGGTTTTCAACATATCGGGCAGGGCCGCTGGCACGTGTCGGATTTTGTAACCTTCGGCTTCCAAATGCAACGCAAAGAGCTGTTCGTCCACCATAGCGCGGTCCGCTGTGGTCATTCCCAAAGATGACGCCAGCAAGTCTTGCGCACTTTCCGGACGGTCTGACAGGCTGAGCAGCCAATCGGTAGAGACACCCATAACTTCCGCAGCACTTGCAATGACATGTGCGCCCGGCAACCGGGGCCCATCATTTGTCAACGCTTGGTTTAGTGTAGAACGATCAACGCCAATCGCGCGCGCAAGGCTGGTTTGCGTCAGGCCCGTCTGAGTCAGCGCGTGCAAAAGCCGGGATCGAAACAGGCTTGCTCTCTCTCGCTTGTCGGTAATTGTGCACATGTGGTGATAATTATCATCATTTGTTTGACTTGTTAACTATTCCCTGAATACTCACAAATCCGTGAGCCGTTACAGTGTTGTCCCGAGACAAGCACGGAGGCGCACGTATGGCGACGGCATTGGGCTCGGCCCGATACCCGGCAAGCCAAACACACCGAACAGAGTGGGTCACGCTAGGGATGATCCTGACTGTTTACGCCGTTTGGTTCTGTGCGCTGTTTGTGCTGCCCCTGGCGTTTGCCAGTCCTGTTTTGGTTGTGATGCTGGTGTTGCATGCGTCGTTGACGCACGAGGTCTGTCACGGGCACCCCTTGCGATCCCGAACCGCGTCAGAAGCATTGGTGCATTTTAACCCGGGTTTGGCAGTCCCGTTTCTAAGGTTTCGCGACACGCATTTGGCGCATCATCAGGATGCTTTGCTGACCGATCCGTATGATGACCCGGAAAGCAATTATCTGGACCCAGCGCAGTGGGACCGTATGCCCAAAGCGTTGACGTGGATCTATCTGATAAACAACACGCTGGGTGGGCGCATGATCTTTGGCCCGCTTTTGGGGCAAATCGCGTTTATGATCGGGGATGTTCGCGCGATAAGACACGGAGACGGGCAGGTGCTGCGCGCTTGGGTGATGCATCTTTGCGGTGTCTTGTTGTGTTTGGTGTGCGTGACGGCAAGTGACGTGCCAGTCTGGATCTACCTTGTGTGCTGCTATGTGGCGCTGGGCATCCTGAAGATCCGAACGTTTCTGGAACATCGCGCCCATGCGGCGGCGCGTGCGCGCACCGTGATCATAGAAGACCGCGGGGTCCTTGCGTTTTTGTTTCTGAACAACAACTTTCACGCTGTGCACCATATGCATCCAAGTGTGCCCTGGTACCGTTTGCCCGAACTTTATGGTGCAGATCGTGATCGGTATTTAAAATGCAACGATGGCTATCGCTATGGTTCCTATCGTGAGATTTTCAAAGCGTATTTCATCAAAGCCAAGGACAGTGTGGCGCATCCCCTCTGGCCATTTAGGTCAGAATAACTCATCACACAGGCATGAGTCTTTGGATATTCGCGTCCCTTGCGGCGGCCGCCTTTCAGACAGTGCGTTTCATGTTGCAAAAGACGCTGGCGCACAACACGCTGTCCGCCACAGGGGCCACATTCGCGCGCTTTTTGTATTCCGCACCGTTCGCTGTGCTGGGTGTTCTGATCTACAGTGCGCTTACTGGGCAGTCTTTGGAGGCACCGGGCTGGGCGTTCTGGGTGCATTGCGCCATGGGCGGCACAGCGCAAGTCTTGGCGACAGTGTGCTTGGTCAAACTGTTTCAGGCCCGAAACTTTGCCGTCGGGCTTACTTTTGCAAAAACCGAAACGTTACTGACTGTGTTCATTGGCCTGCTTATCCTAGGGGAAGGGGTCAGTCTGGCTGGGTTCGCCTTTATTGCGTTAGGCGCTTTGGGGGTTGTGTTGTTGTCGGTGGATCCAAAGGCCGTCGGCGTTGATGCCAATCGGATGCTTAACCGTGCCTCGGGATTGGGGGTCGCATCCGGGCTGTTGTTTTCGATTTCTGCAGTCAGCTATCGCGGGGCGTCTTTAGAGGTGATGACTGCAGATCCCTTTTTGCGCTCTGGGCTGACGTTGGCTGTTGTGACCACGCTGCAGATGATTGGCATGGCGCTTTGGCTTGGCCTTCGGGAAAGTGGCGAAATTGGGCGCGTTGTTGGTGCATGGAAAAGCGCGGGCTTTATTGGGCTCACATCACTGGCCGGATCCTTTGGCTGGTTTACCGCCTTTACTTTGCAAAACGCAGCTTATGTGAAAGCCGTTGGGCAAGTGGAACTGATCTTTGGCCTGTTTGCGTCTGTGTTGTTCTTTAAAGAAACACTGGCCCGTCGCGAACTTTTGGGCATGGCGATCCTGACCGCGTCGATTTTGGGTGTCGTGCTGACATTGTGATCCGTCAGGCGCGGGCGATGCGCCTAGTCGTCTGTCTGGGAATATCCCCGAAGACGCATAAACAGGTTTTCTTCTTCGCTATTCTTGAAAAACGGGACCGAGTCTGGCGGTTCGCGTCTTGTAACACGCGCTTGAACCTCGCTCAGAACCACTTCTGTAATAAAGGGCATGTCAAACGACCGCGCATCTGCGAGCGACACCCATTGCAAGTGCGACAGCTCATCTGAAGCCGCAGAAAAGTCATCGGGATCTGACATCAGATCCTGTGCATCGACCAAGAAAAAGCGCGCATCAAACCGTCGTGGGCGACCGGGTGGTGTCAGGGCGCGGAAGACAAACTGCAAAGGGGCCGCATTGGGGCGATGGCCTGTTGCGGCGAAACTGGCCCAATCATCGGGTGGTGTGTCCCAGGGCTGTGCTGACCCCAGAACTTGCCCAGTTTCCTCCCACAACTCGCGAATGGCGGCTGCGGCGATGGCATGGGGCGTTGCCGGTGGCACAAGAATGTCATCCAACAACCGTTGGGAGCAAATGTCTGGCAAAGGATTGGCCAAGGGAATGTCTGAATCGGCTGGATCGACAGCGCCCCCGGGAAACACGAACTTGTTGGGCATAAACGCAGCTTTGGCGCCGCGCTGCCCCATTAGGATCCGGGGCGCGGTCTCGCGGTCGCGCAGCACAATGACTGTGGCTGCGTTACGAATGGCGGATTTGTCTTGGGGCATGCCTGTGTCATCTCCTATGGCAGGCCCGGATGTGAGTTAGCCGGGGTCGCCGAAGCCACCCATTCTGCGGGCCCATTGAAACCCGACGACCACACCTTTGAGCCTTGGGAGAAGGTAGAGCGACAGACCAACGCAGCCAACTGCTAAAATGGTAAAAAGCGTCAAAGGATCCGGACGCCACGTCACGAACATGACATGCAGAACAGGTGCCATAAGATGCCCCACGATCAGCATGGTCAAATAGGCAGGGCCATCATCCGCGCGGTGATGATGCAATTCCTGACGACACACTGTGCATGTGTCCTGAACCTTGAGATACCCACGCAACAATGGGCCTGAGCCGCAATTGGGACATTTCCGGCGGAATCCCCGTCTGATCGCGGGCCAGATGGGACGGTCCGAAGAGGGCGCGTCTGGATGAATGTGTTCAGCAGTATCAGTCATGGGACCTGTGTCCTTGTTCACCTGACCTATCTGGGCGCTCCCCTGTCACTTTCCCAGTGCGCGTATTGACCTTGCGTCCGGATGTCGCATTTTGGGGCAATAATTAATTTCGACGGAATTTTTTACTCCCTGCGTTTGAACCAGTGACTGACCAAACAGTCACAGGGTCTTAATGAGGAGTGACCAGATATGACACAGACATGGAAATTGATCGCATTAAGCGCCGCTATTGCTCTTGGTGGAATGACGGTTGCGGATGCCAAAGGTGGACACGGTGGCCAAAAGCGGCCCGACTTCTCCGCACTGGATACCAACGGTGATGGTGAAATCACAAAAGCAGAGCTTGAAGCACGCGGGGCGGCACGATTTGCCGAAGCTGATACAGACGGAAACGGCGTGCTTAGCAAAGATGAGCTTTTGGCGCGGATGCGCAAGGCCAACGAGAAACGGGTCGACCGGATTCTGGAGCGTTTGGATACAGACGACAACGGCAGCATTTCGCAGGCAGAAATGCAGGCAGCCCCAAGACGTGGTGGGGCGGATCGGCTGTTTGAGCGTGCTGATACCGATGACAGTGGCACCAT
The DNA here is from genome assembly GCA_938038825.1 of uncultured Paracoccaceae bacterium. Lineage (GTDB taxonomy): Bacteria > Pseudomonadota > Alphaproteobacteria > Rhodobacterales > Rhodobacteraceae > Aliishimia. Next base: position 5,220 of record CALHST010000023.1, read on the forward strand.
CACTAAAGAAGAGTTCGATACCGCCATGGCGCAACGTGGCAAACGCCACAAAAAACCGAAGTCTGAGTAAT
>CALHST010000024.1 GCA_938038825.1 uncultured Paracoccaceae bacterium
CAAAAAGTCAGACGTCCAGATTTGCCCGTGGGGATGGGGATTGGAACACCCCATTATGGCGCCTTTGTTTTCGAACACCGCGACCCATTGATACGTTTCGCCAAGCTCCGTCAGTTGATCAGACCACAAATCCACCACACGGCGGATGTTGGTTTGCGACATCTCGGGCAGGGTCAAATCATGGCGTTCGGAAAAACAGATCACGCGTGCCGTGCCGCGCACTGATTGGCGGCGCAGCAAAGGATGATCTGAGGCGACAGTTTGTTCTGTGTCTTCCAAAAGGGCTGGGAAGTCATTGGGGAAAACGTAGGGCCCCGAATAGTCAGGGTTCACGGCACCATTGGCGCGGGTATTGCCTGCACACAGATAGCAGGCTGGATCATGCGCTGGTTTTGCGTCAGGCGCTGTGTCTTCAGAGCGGCCTTGCCAAGGACGATTGTTCCGATGAGGAGACACCAAAACCCATTCCCGTGTCAGGGGGTTAAAACGTCGATGTGGCTGTTCTGACAAAACCATGACTGTCATTGTTCCATTCTGAATGTAAGGCATATGCCTAAATCTGATCTCGACCTAAAGGTATCACTGTTACCTGATCCAAGACCGGGGGTCTTAAACTCTAGAATACGGCCAATGCCAACTCTTTCGTGCCGTTCTGGCAGGCAATTGGGCCAGAATATTGGGCGAACACGGGCCATGACAGGGCATGTTCAATGAAAGAAAATCTCGTAGAGCAGCAAGAGAGAAACAAATCCCAAGGCAAATTCAATGATCAGGAAAAAGACTTTTTCCGGCAACATGCGATTGATGTAGGCTCCGCTGAAGGCACCAGCCAAAGCGCACGGGATCAACCAGACAGCCTTTGAAAGGCTGTCCCAATCCAGCTGACCTGCCAGAATAAACGGGGGCAACTTCATCAAATTCACAAGCGTGAAAAAGATCGTGCTGGTCCCAAGATAGGTCATCTTGTCCAGTTTTTGCGGCAACACATAGGCTTGGAAAGGGGGGCCACCAGAATGGGCGATGTAACTTGTTAAACCTGCCAGTGTGCCCCAGAAAACTCCGCGTGGAACCGAGGCCTCGGTCGGTTTGATGTCCCGTTTTGAAAGCCTGCTGCGGAGCGAAGTGAACAAGTACGACAAACCAATGATAGCAAGGACGGCTTTCACCAAATCCGCTGGAATTGCTGACACAGTGGCAAAGCCGATCACGATGCCCAATGCCCCGGCCGGCAGCAAGATCTTCAGGTTTGGAACGGAAAACGCACCACGAAACAGATAAATCGCGTACCAATCGGCCATAATATACAATGGCAACAACAACCCGGCTGCCAATGCGGGATCCATGTAAAGCGCGAGCAACGGCACAGACATCATAGCAACGACCGGCACACCGCCTTTGGACAAGCCCAACAAAAAGGCCGCAAGCCCTGCTACAATCCAAAAACCCACGAGAATGCCTTGCTTATGATGCGTGCAAGGCGATCTTATACCGCCCAATTCTGAACATGCGAGCAGGTTCGTGTTCTTAGAGCCATGCAAATGGGCAAAGCTTGCCGTGTTTGCACCACTTGGTATCCGCGAAGAAAAGGCGAATGATTGCACTAGCCCGGCAATCATCGTAAGCGGCGTTTATGGATCATTTTCTTTACAAAGACGGTGCCCTATGCGCCGAAGACGTGCCGATCAGCGAAATCGCAGCATCGGTCGGAACTCCGTTTTATGTGTATTCCACCGCCACGCTGACACGTCACTTCCGTCTGTTTGACGATGCACTCAGCTGGGGTCCACATCTTGTGTGTTATGCCATGAAGGCGGCGTCCAATCAGGCGATCCTGAAGACACTGGCAGAGGCCGGGGCAGGCATGGATGTGGTCAGCGAAGGGGAATACCTGCGCGCCAAAGCGGCGGGCGTTTCCGGTGACAAGATTGTCTTTTCCGGTGTCGGCAAAACAGCAGCCGAGATCCGCACGGCACTGACGGGTGGCATTCGTCAATTCAACGTCGAATCCGAACCCGAAATGCACGTTTTGTCAGCAGTTGCCACAGAACTTGGCGTTGAAGCACCAATCACCATCCGGGTGAACCCTGATGTGGACGCAAAAACCCATGCCAAGATTGCCACGGGCAAATCGGAAAACAAGTTCGGCATTCCCATCGCGCGTGCCCGCGACGTTTATGCCATGGCGGCATCCTTGCCCGGACTGAAAGTCGTCGGCATTGATGTGCATATCGGTTCGCAGTTGACGGACTTGGAGCCGTTTGAACTGGCCTATCAAAAAGTGGCGGAACTGACGGAAGTATTGCGGGCTGACGGGCACGACATCATCCGTCTTGATCTGGGTGGCGGCTTGGGCATTCCTTATGCGCGCTCTAACGAAGCACCGCCAACACCCACTGATTATGGCGCATTGATCCAGCGTACTGTGGGTCACCTAGGGTGCGAGATCGAGATCGAGCCGGGCCGCCTGATCGCAGGGAACGCAGGGCTTTTGGTGTCTTCGGTTATCTATGTAAAGTCAGGTGAAGGGCGTGATTTCCTGATTCTGGACGCGGCCATGAACGACTTGATCCGGCCTGCCATGTACGAAGCATGGCATGACATTGTGCCTGTCGTGGAACCCAAGGCCGGGGCAGAACAGACGCAATATGATATCGTCGGCCCGGTATGTGAAAGTGGCGACACCTTTGCAAAAGAACGCATGATGCCGCGAGTCGCGTCTGGTGATCTTGTCGCATTCCGCACTGCAGGGGCTTATGGCGCTGTTATGTCTTCAGAATACAACACGCGGCCCCTGATACCGGAAGTTTTGGTTCATGAGGATCAATTTGCGGTTATCCGCGCAAGACCGACCTTTGACGAAATCATAAATCGAGATACCATTCCTTCATGGCTCTGATGCACCTATGTATCTGAGTACACAGGAGCGCGCAGATGGCAAACTATTCCCGGCACGACAAACACCGTAGCCTTTCGGGCCTGAAATGGCCCCTGCGGTTAACACGTTTGGGAATGCTGGCAGAGCGTGTCGCTGCGGCGTTTTGGCCGTTGTTCTCGGTTCTGTTGCTGGTTGTCGCGGTTCTTATGTTGGGCTTGCAAGACCTTGTGTCTGTAGAATTGGTCTGGGGTATCGCGTGTTTGGCCGTCGCCGGGACATTGGGTGCACTGTACTATGCTGCCAAGCGGTTTCGCCTTCCGACACGGCAAGAGGCGATGGATCGCCTGGATGCGACCATGCCTGGGCGCCCGATTCAAACGCTGCTGGATGAACAAGCCATTGGCGGCGATGATGCTGCGTCCTCGGCTTTGTGGCGTGCGCACCAAGCGCGCATGGCAGAGCGTGTTGCCGCGGCCAAGGCTGTGCCTGCCACGATCAATACGGCCCCAAAAGATCCCTATGCGCTGCGTTACGTTGCAATTGTGGCCTTTGCCTTAGCTGTCTTGTTCGGCTCTATCTGGCGCGTCGGTTCTGTGTCCGAAATGACGCCGGGGGCAACCGAAGGATTGGCAACAGGCCCCGTCTGGGAAGGCTGGGTTGAACCGCCGCGTTATACTGGCCAGCCGACATTGTATTTGAATGACCAAGACGCTGGTGACTTGCGCGTTCCACTCGGCAGTCTGATAACCCTGCGTCTTTACGGCGAGGTGGGCGCGCTGACCCTCGCAGAAACCGTCTCTGGCCGCACCGGTGAGTTACCGGCAGCCTCTGACCCGGTACAAGATTTCATCGTGCGTCAGTCTGGAACAGTGGAAATTGCGGGCGAAGGCGGCCGTGTCTGGGATATCGCGGTGTCACCAGATCAGGCACCATCGGTGGAACAAACCGGCGAAATCGAAACGACGGCGTTGGGCGAAGTTACGATGCCTTTCACCGCCCAAGATGATTATGGCGTGGAAGCCGGCGAGGCACGGTTTCGCCTTGATCTTGCATCGGTGGATCGCCGCTACGGCCTGACGATCGACCCCGAAACGCGTCCGGATCTGGTTGTGCCCCTTCCAATCCCGATCGCGGGATCCCGCCAAGACTTCACAGAAGCTTTGGTCGAAGATTTTTCCAAGCACCCATGGGCGAACCTTCCTGTGGTGATGGAGTTGTCTGTATTGGACGCGTCAGAACAGAACGGCTTGTCCGAACAAAGCAACATCGTGCTGCCTGGGCGCCGGTTCTTTGATCCATTGGCCGCCAGCATCATCGAGATGCGGCGTGATCTTTTGTGGAACCGCGAAAACATGGCCCGCTCTGCGCAGATTTTGCGGACTTCGGCGCACCGTCCAGACGATGTGTTCCGCAAATCTACGAACGCTTTGAAGACGCGGCTTTTGATCGAACGTATGGAAACATTAGCGCGCTATGATCTGACCGATGAGACCATGGAAAAGCTGGCTGAAGAGCTTTGGGGTTTGGCGTTGACCATCGAAGAAGGTGATCTGGCCAACGCGTTAGAGCGGCTGGAACGCGCCCGCGAACGCTTGGAAGAAGCGATGCGCAATGGGGCATCAGATGAAGAAATTGCAGAACTGATGCAGGAACTGCGTCGCGCCACAGACGATTATCTGGAGCAATTGTCCCGCCAAGCGCAGCGCGAAGAAGATCAGGGCCAACCGCCCGGTGGGCAGCCTCAGGACCCCAATGCGTTGCAACTGACGCAAGATGACATTCAGCGCATGATGGACAAGATCCAAGAGCTGATGGAACAAGGACGCATGGCCGAAGCTGAGCAAGCCATGCAGGAACTGCAAGAGCTTCTGGAAAACTTGCGTATGTCGCAAAACCAGTCAGGTCAGGGCCAAAGCCCGGGTGAACAAGCCATGGAAGGGTTGGGTGAAACGCTGCGCGAACAGCAGGGCCTGAGCGACGAAGCGTTCCGCGATTTGCAGGAGCAGTTTAATCCTGACGCGCAAGCCGGCGAAAGCCAAGAAAACCAAGGCCGCAATGGTGGCCAAGGCCAAGGGCAATCTCATGAACCGGGTCAACAAGGTGAAGGCCAAGGCCAGCAAGGCGAAGGCCAGCAAGGGCAGGGCCAACAAGCGGACAATGGTCAACAACGCGGTCAAGGTGGCACTGGCGAAGGTGATTTGCAGCGCAACCTTGCGGATCGGCAACAATCCTTGCGCGATGAATTGAATCGCCAAAGGGGCAGCTTACCCGGTCAAGGGACGCCGGAAGGTGACGCCGCCCGAGAGGCGCTTGATCGTGCGGGTCGCGCGATGGAACGCGCCGAAGGGGATCTGCGCAGTGAAGACTATGCCGGGGCCATCGACAATCAATCGCAGGCGATGGAAGCATTGCGTGAGGGCATGCGCAGCTTGGGTGAAATGCTGGCTGAACAGCAACAGGAAGGCCAGCAAGGACAAGGAACCTCTGAGGCAGAACGTCGATCTGACAGTCAAGACCCATTGGGGCGCGAAACCGGTGGCGAAGGCAGCATTGGCACAGATCAAGATCTGCTGCAGGGCGAAGATGTCTATCGCCGTGCCCAAGATCTGCTGGACGAAATCCGCAGACGTTCGGCCGAAGCGGAACGCCCCGAAGAAGAACTGGATTACTTAAAACGCCTATTGGATCGATTCTGAGCCGGAAAACTTAGGGGTTAGTCATAAGGCAAATCTTGGGGGGCAACACCGACGAAGTCGGGCGGAGGCGTCGCAAGGAATTGCCGCGCAGCAATGGTTTCGCGTCCCGATAACAGGGCCCGTGCGACACGATGCATCCCGTCCATCAAACGACCATCTGCGCACAGTAGGATCGGGTAGCTTAGGTCCACTTGCCGAACAAGGCGCATGTGCCCGACGATTGACCGGACGGTGGGGGTGTCGAAATCATACCACCACGTTTCGTCAATCTCTTGTATTTGGCTCAGCAGGCGTTGTTCGGGTGTCAGATGCGCGCTGGCTGTGATCAATTTGCGCACATCCCAAGCCTGCAACCCATCTGGGCTGGGTCTGAAATGGTATTGCGCGCGCACTGCCGATTGCTGCAAATCTGTCATGATCCTGCATCCGTTTCAAAAAGTTGAAGCTGACACAGTTCAAGCAGCATTTAGTTTTGCGACGCTGCCGCCTGCGTATCCAGCCACGCGAGCATGTTTGAGATCAGCCCATCCAATCTTAACCGCAGGCCATCCACCCATGCCACATAATTGCTGAGCGCGGAGTCCGCCCACGGGAGAAGATCGGCGAGTTGCGGCGCAAAGATATAGATCAGTAAAGCGATTAAGATCAGCAGAACAGCCAGCAAGAAACCACGCCGAAA
>CALHST010000025.1 GCA_938038825.1 uncultured Paracoccaceae bacterium
AAGTGTTAGTAGAACCTGCATTTCTTAACCCTGCAGTGCTTCCCACATCTCAATGTCGCGTTTGTCGGTCCAGATGCGGGGATGGGGGATGCCGCGGGCTTCGTCGTAGGCGCGCGAGACGTTGAAGGGCAGGCAGTGTTCGTAGATCGCGTAGTCTTTGAATTTGGGGTCACATTCGGCGCGCACCGCGTCCCATGCGTCTTTGAGGGACCCGCCTGACACGGCGACTTTGGCGGCGGGGCGGTAGGTGCTGTCGACGAAGTCGCGGGTGGATTCGATGGCGCGTTCGACCGCGTCTTTGCCGACAAGGGCGCCTCCGCGACCCGGGGCGATTGCGTCGACGTCGTAGGCCTTGATGTTGTTCAGCGTATTGCCCCAATCGGCGAAATGGCCGTCGCCGCAATAGCAGGCGGAGTGATCTTCGACGATGTCGCCGGTGAACATGACGTTCTGGTCGGGCACGTGGATCACGGCATCGCCGGCCGTATGGGCGCGCCCGATCTGTTTGATGTCGACGCGGCGGTTGCCAAGGTAGACGGTCATCGAGTCGCTGAAAGTTGTGGTTGGGTAGGTGAGGCCGGGGATGCTTTCATGCCCTTCGAACAGGCGGGGGAAGCGTTGGAATTCGCTGTCCCAATCCTCTTGCCCGCGTTCCATCACCATGGAGCGTGCCGCATCAGACATGATGATTTGCTGCGCATCAAAGGCCGACGCACCAAGGACACGCACGGCGTGATAGTGGGTCAGCACAACGTGGGTGATCGGTTTGTCGGTGACCGAGCGCACCTTTTCGATGACTTTATTGGCAAGGCGGGGTGTGGCCTGGGCCTCGACAATCATGACGCTGTCATCGCCGATGATGACGCCGGAGTTTGGGTCCCCTTCGGCGGTGAAGGCCCAGAGGCCCGTGCCGATTTCATCGAAGGTGATGGTTTTTTCGGTCATGTCCCCTTGGGAAGCAAAGGCTTTGGCCATGTGGGTCGTCCTGTTTTTGAGTATTTTTGGAACAATGAAAGGTTATTGGGCGAACGGGTCTTTTGCGGCGGGCAGAAGGGTTCCGGTGCAATCACCAAAGCCGATTTGGTAGCCGTCGCCTTTGGCAGCACCGTGCAGGGCAAGGGTGTCTCCGTCCTCGATAAAGCTGCGGGTTGCGCCGCTGGCGAGGGTCATGGGTTCTTTGCCGCCCCAGCTGAGTTCGAGAAGGGAGCCGCGGTTTTCTTTTTCGGGGCCAGAGATGGTGCCAGAGCCCAGCAGGTCGCCCACGCGCATGGGGCAGCCGGATGTGGTGTGATGCGCCAGTTGTTGCGCGGCTGAGTAATACATCTCGTTATAGTTGGTGTGTGCGATGGTTTCCCCGTTCAGGGACACCGACAGCGCGACATCATAGAGCATGGGGCCTGTGTCGCGCAGATGGGGCAACAGATCCTTTTCGCGGGCGGGGGTTGCACAGCGGAACGGATCCAATGCCTCTTTGGTGACAATCCACGGGCTGATGGAAGTGGCGGTGGCTTTTGCCTGAAATGGGCCAAGGGGTTGGTATTCCCATGCTTGGATATCCCGTGCAGACCAGTCATTCAGCAGTACATATCCAAAGATATTGGCGTCGGCTTGATCCACGGAGATGGGGCCGTTGGATGGATGTCCGACAATGGCGCCCATTTCCAATTCGATGTCAAAGCGCTGTGACGGGCCCCAGCGAGGCGTGTCTTCGTTTGGACCCTTTAGCTGCCCCCAAGGGCGTTGGATATCGGTGCCTGACACCACAACGGAGGACGCGCGTCCGTTATAGCCAATGGGGATATGCAACCAGTTTGGTGGCAGCGCGTTTTCGGCGCCCCGAAACATGGTGCCCACATTGGTGGCGTGGTGTTTTCCGGCGTAAAAGTCGGTGTATTCGGACACTGCAAACGGCATATGCATCTGCGCGCCGGCTTGGGGCACCAATGCATCCGGGTGCTCTGTCGCGCCGTCCTTAAGCAATGTCACAAGGGCTGCACGGAACGAAGACCAACTGTCGGATCCCAGATCCATCAGACCGTTCCAACCCCGGGGGTCCGTCAGAACGCCCTGATCCACAGGAAGTTGGTCGGCAGTTTGCACCACATCGAGGATCTGATCACCGATCGCCACACCAAGGCGGCGCGCTCCGTCATTGATCGAGAATACGCCATACGGCAGGTTATTCAAAGGAAAGGGGGTCTTTGCAGAGTTGGCAGAGGTAACCCAGGATCTGGTAAGTGTCATTGAGCATCCATTTGGTTTTCAGGGCGTGCTGCATCAAACGCAGGCAGATCAAGGCAGCGGGCTTCGATATCAAGCAGTCGGGGTGTGGCTGTCATATCAACGTCCCAGCGGTGTGCGTTGTACAACTGAGCGACAAGGCAAATATCGGCAAGCGTGGGAGTGTCGCCAAAAGAAAACGGTGTATCCGGTTCGATAAGGGCATCAAAAGCGCGGAACCCGTCGCCCATCCAATGGCGCATCCAAGCGACGCCTTCATCCGCATTGGACAATTCTTTGACCCGATGAACGACCTTGAGATTGTTCACAGGATGCACGTCCGTGGCAAACACCATGGCCGCCGCGAGTATGCGCGCGCGCAGGGCAGGGTTGTCCCTTGGCAAAAGGGCGGGTTCCGGGGCGATATGGTCAAGATAATCCAGAATGGCCATGGATTGGGTCAGAACAGTGCCATCATCCAGTATCAACGTCGGCACGCCCTTGATTGGGTTCAGCGCGGCATAGTCGTCGTGCGATTGCGCCCCGTCGACCAGATTGACAAAGCGCGACGTGTAGTCCAGCCCCTTCATCGCCAATGCGATGCGCACCCGATAAGACGTGGTGGAGCGCCAATATGTGTATAATGTCAGCAAGTTACTTCTTTCCTGGGGTGCCATCGAACTTCTTTTCCAGCGACGTCCAGCAGTCGATGTAATTGTCCTGCAGGGGCGCTTCTTTGGCGGCAAATTCCGTGAGGTGCTGCGGGAAACGGGTTTCAAACATGAAGCTCATGGTTTGCTCCAGCTTGTTAGGCCCCAAATTGGCGTTGGACGCTTTTTCAAAGGCGTCGCGATCCGGGCCATGGGGCAGCATCATGTTATGCAGGCTCATCCCGCCGGGAACAAAGCCCTGCGGTTTGGCGTCATATTGGCCGTAAATATTGCCCATAAGTTCTGACATGACGTTCTTGTGGTACCACGGGGGGCGAAAGGTGTCTTCGGCCACCATCCAGCGTTCACGAAACAGCACAAAGTCGATATTTGCAGTTCCCGGTTGCCCGGATGGGGCGGTTAGCACAGTAAAGATAGACGGATCGGGGTGGTCAAATAGGATGGCACCCACCGGGCAATAGGTTTTCAGATCATACTTACACGGCGCATAGTTGCCGTGCCAGGCAACGACATCCAGCGGTGAATGGCCAATCTTTGTTTCATGAAATTGACCACACCACTTTACTGTCACTGTTGATGGGGCTTCGCGGTCTTCGAACGCAGCGACGGGTGTTTTGAAATCACGAGGATTTGCCAATGCATTGGCACCGATGGGCCCGCGATCTGGCAGATCAAATTTCTGGCCGTAATTTTCACAGACGAACCCGCGACAGGGGCCTTCCAGGACCTCGACCCGATACACAAGACCACGGGGGATAATGGCGATCTCTTGCGGGGCGATATCAATGATCCCCAGCTCGGTCGCAAAGCGCAGTTTGCCGTCTTGCGGGACGACAAGAAGTTCTGAGTCTGCGGAATAAAAATAGCTGTCCACCATGCTTTCGGTGACCAGATAGATATGGCTTGCCATACCGACCTGCGTGTTCACATCACCAGCCGTAGTCATGGTGCGCATACCG
>CALHST010000026.1 GCA_938038825.1 uncultured Paracoccaceae bacterium
TCGCAAGAGCCAAAAGAAGAGACCGTTTTCGCGGCAGCGGATGTGTCGCCGCAGGTTCCAACTGTCGATGCAAACGCCCGTGATGTGCCAGAGTCCAGTCTGGATGAAAGCCCCGTTAGCCCGCAAACGCCCAACATATCCAACACGCCCACTCAATTGGCGTTGGCAACAGACGCAGATGCGAGCCCCGACACAACAGGTGTGTCTGAAGTGAGCAGTGCCGAAGATTTGGATGTGCAGGATCGGGTCACTGCTTTGGACGCTGATGCGTTGGCGACAGAGGGTGGCGCAACACAAGGGACGCCATCGTCTGACTCCTTGCAAGCAGCAGCACTTGCGCCTGATCAGCTGGATCTGGGAACAGATGCCGACACGGCGCCGGACACAACAGGCGTGACGGCATTGAACAGTTCCCAAGATCTGGATGTGCAAGACCGTATTGCGACGCTTGACGTCGATGCGTTGGCCACCGAGGGCACCGCCACTGACGTGACGCCATCCAAAGAAGTCCCTCAACCCAAGGCCGAAGCACCAGCAGCGCCACCGCGTCCACAAAGTTTCGCGATCTTACGGGCTGACAAAGATGGGGTGGAAGTCGTTCAACCTGCAAGCCCAACACCTCAGGTGCAAAGCCAAGTCGCGCTGGACGCGATTAGTTATTCCGTTGAAGGCGACGTCCAACTGACAGGGCGCGCGCAGGACAGTGCAGATCAAGTGCAGGTCTATTTGAACAACCGCCCGATTGCCCAACTTGACGTGGACAACGAAGGCGGCTGGCGCGGGCCTTTGCCTGATGTTGATACCGGGATCTATACCTTGCGTATTGACGAGCTGAACGAGCAAGGCGAAGTCACCAGTCGCGTTGAAACCCCATTCAAGCGGGAAGATCCCGAGGTTTTAAAAGAAGCCACAGAAAACACGGACGGGGCCGTCACGGCCATCACTGTGCAAAAAGGCGCAACATTGTGGGCGATTGCGCGGGAACGGTATGGCGAAGGCACGTTGTTTGTACGGGTCTTTGAAGCAAACAAAGACTCCATCCGGGATCCGAACCTGATTTATCCGGGCCAAATTTTTAACCTGCCTGACGACTGATCACGCGCTGGAAACCCCCGAAGATAACGGCTACATGCAAAGGATCTTCTGACAGGAGCATCCATGCCCGCTGATAGTGCAGCGTCCGCGCAAAAAACCAACACACCCACTGCGAGTGATGAACGCCATTCTGGCATGCGTACGATCCGCAAAGTGGCCCCTTATATGTGGCCCAAGGATCAGCCTTGGGTGAAGCATCGCGTGATGTGGGCGATGGGGATGTTATTGATTTCCAAGTTGATCGCCGTTGGCACCCCGATGTTGTATAAAGGTGCTGTCGACAATCTGGCGGATCGCGGTGTCACCACATTGGCCCTTGGTGCAATTGGTCTAACCGTGGCCTATGGCTTTGCGCGCCTGATGAACGTTGGTTTCCAGCAGCTGCGTGATGCCATTTTCGCCCGAGTTGCACAGCGCGCGTTGCGCATGCTGGCGCTGGAAACGTTTGAACATATTCACCGCCTGTCCATGCGCTACCACATCACGCGCAAGACCGGGGGATTGTCCCGCATCATCGAACGCGGCGTGAAGGGTGTTGAATTCCTGCTGCGCTTTTTGCTGTTCTCTATCGGTCCGCTGATCCTTGAATTGCTGATGATTTCGGTCGTTTTGCTGTTCTTGTTTGATTGGTCTTATGTGGCGGTCGTGGCGGTGACCATTGGGCTTTACACATGGTTTACGTTTGCTGTGACTGAATGGCGCGTAAAGCTGCGCCGGGAAATGAACGATCAGGATACGGACGCCAATCAAAAAGCGATCGACAGTCTTTTGAACTTTGAAACTGTGAAGTATTTCAACGCAGAAGGGCGCGAAGCGCAACGATATGACCGTGCGATGGAACAATACGAAGCCGCAGCGCTAAAAACTGCATACAGCTTATCGTTCCTTAACTTTGGGCAAAGCGTACTGATCACCGCAGGCCTTGTTATCGTGATGGTGCTGGCCGCGATTGGTGTTCAGAACGGAACGTTGACGGTCGGTGATTTTGTGATGGTCAACGCCTATATGATCCAGATCACGATGCCCTTGAATTTCCTTGGCACAGTCTACCGCGAAATCCGCCAGGCTTTGGTTGATATGGGCGAGATGTTCACATTGCTAGAACAACCGGCAGAGGTCAAAGACGCCCCCGACGCCAAGCCAATCGCAGTGACCGGTGGGCGTGTTGAGTTGGACAATGTGGTCTTTGGCTATGACAGTGAACGTCAAATCTTGAACAACGTCTCAATTGTTGCAGAGCCAGGGGAAACGGTGGCCATTGTTGGCTCCACTGGGTCAGGCAAGTCCACCATTGGGCGGCTGTTGTTCCGGTTTTATGACGTACATGGCGGTTCGCTGCGTATCGACGGCCAAGACATCCGCGAAGTGACCCAAACAAGCCTGCATGATTGCATCGGTGTGGTTCCGCAGGACACAGTGCTTTTCAACGACACTATTCACTACAACATCGCTTATGGGCGCGATGGGGCAACGGAAGAAGACATCATCAACGCGGCCAAAGCTGCCCAAATCCACGATTTTATCGTCACGCTTCCAGATGGCTACAACACCTCTGTGGGTGAGCGCGGATTGAAGCTGTCAGGCGGAGAAAAGCAACGTGTTGGGATTGCCCGAACGCTGTTGAAAAACCCGCCAATCTTGCTGTTGGACGAAGCAACTTCTGCGCTGGATACAGAGACCGAGCAAGAGATCAAAGAAGCGCTGAATGCGGCAGGCAGGGGGCGCACGGTTCTGACCATCGCGCACCGATTGTCCACAATTTCCGAGGCAGACAAGATTGTCGTGTTGGAAAAAGGCGAAGTGATTGAGACAGGCACGCATGACGCGCTGATCGCCAAGAACGGCCGCTATGCGGCGTTGTGGCATCGCCAAGCTCAAGATGAAGTTGCGGCTTAGGTCAGCCGTTCGTCTGATAACGATCTATCTGTAACGCGGTGCCAAACCATGATGAGCACCGCGTAGATTTTTCGAAATTTAAAATTGAAATGAGCCAACCGCTTATTCAGCGATTGCTGCACCCGTCAATTTGTCCAAAGCACCTGTGATCTTTTTCAAGACTTCTGCATCTGCCGGAACAGCATGCTCTTTGGCCATGGTCGATGGTGCGCGGTATGTCACAAACACCGAACCGTCAGCATCCGCGGCCACCAAGACGCGCATCGGCAGGTCAAGACCGGCGTTAATGTCCGCTTGCATCACAGGTGTGCCCAACTTCGGGTTTCCAAAGATCAGCAACTGCGCATCGGCAAGTGGCAAATCCACCTTGGCAGCACCGGCCGCATGGTCAACACGGGCAAACACAGTGGCGCCTGCGCTGTTCACGGCAGCTTCCAGTTTATCCATGGTCACCGCCACGCTATGTGGGCTTGATTTGCGGATCAGATCCGCAGCAGAAACGGGTAGTGTCATCAGTAAAGTAAGTCCTGCTATAAGAGTGGCTTTGTACATAGGAAACCTCCGAGGTCGTTTATGACCCCGAAGGTAGTGTTTTTATGCGACCGTGTGAACACAATGTCGTGTGTTTGGCCAAGAACCGCCGGGTTATTCCGCTGCGCGCAGCGTTGTCGGCAGTGCAACCACAGGGTCTTCGATATCGTCTTCCAGATCCCAGATGATTTCTGATTGATGCAATTTCCGTGCATCGCGCTGCAAGGCCCAATCACGGGCGGCCCGGCTGGCGCGCCCCATAGACATTCGTGCCAAAAGACGCGCAATCCAAAGGGCATAGGTGGTTGCCCAAACACGGGCGGCCAACATGGACGGCGTGAAGACAAGGGTCAGAACCGTTGCAATACCCAAACCAAACACCACAGCCGTTGCCAGTTGCTTCCACCAAAGTGCGGTGGGGCTGTCGATGGCATAGCCTCCATTGCCGAAGTCAAGATTCAGACCCAACATCATGGGGGCCAAACCAGCCATGGTGGTCACAGTGGTCAGCAGAACCGGGCGAATGCGGTCTTGTGCTGTGCGCACAATGGCCTCGATCTGGGGCATAAAACGGGAATATTCCTGATAGGTATCAATCAGAACAATATTGTTGTTCACCACAATTCCCGCCAAGGCCACAATCCCCGTACCGGTCATAATAATCGAGAACGTCTGATCCATCAGCACCATGCCCCACAACACACCTGTTGTGGACAGCACCACAGCCATCAGAACCAGAACTGCGTTATAGAACGAGTTGAACTGTGCCAGCAGAATGATGAACATCAACCCGAGTGCTGCCGAAAAGGCGGAACTCAGGAAGGCCGCGGATTCTTCTTGGTCTTCCTGATCGCCCGTCCATTCCCATTCGATGCCACCCGCAAAGGGGGCGGATTCGAGCCATTGGGTGATCACTTCGATTCGCTCGTTTGGATTGACGGGGACCAAACGCAGGTCGCCTTGGTCCAAACGTGCTTGCAGATTGTCATCGGCGCCATCGAGCAAATTGTAGGTTTTGCCATCTTCGGCAGTGACAACAACTGAGGTTTCAGACGGCAGCAAAGTGGCGACGATCTCTTGCGTGGTTTCGCCGTCCTCGGCTTCCGTTTCGATCACCAACTTCTGCAAACCCGCCAAAGCGTCGGCTTTCACATCAAAGAACCGCTTCTGATCGACGCGCGCGATTTCAGCAAGACTTGGAACGGGCGTACGGGTGATGAAATTGGACAAGGGCACCAAACCATCTGGTGTGCGCACCTTTAGCGTATCCAATGTGGATAGGATCCGGTCATGTTCTGGCAAGCGCACCCGGATTTCGATTTCCTCGTCCGAACTGTCAACCCGCATGGTATCCAGCAGAATACCACGGGTCACCAACTGCACCATGGCGCCAACTGTGGCCACATCTGCGCCGTATCGTCCGGCCTTTTGCACATCCACGTCAATCTGCCAGTCAATGCCGGGCAGGGGGCGCGTGTCTTCGATCAAGGTCAAACCGGGTGTCTGTTCGAACTGCGCCCGGGCCGCTCCTGCAGCAGCAACAAGGTCTGTCCAGTTGTCCCCTTTGATGCGCAGATGCACCGGTTTGCCTGACGCAGGACCGCGCGACAGTGACAGGATCTCGGTTCGGATGCCGGGGATTTGGGCAAGCTGTTCGGTCAATTCATCCATGACCACGTCGCCATCCAATGCTGGATCTTTGCCTTGGATGGTGAACGTCAGTGCAGGAAAAAACGGAAATGGGGTCCATTTGGACGAATTGATCGGGCGATCATCCCACGGAATTGTTTCAAGCTGAATTTGCCCGATCGTGTCTTTGGGCGCAGCACTGCCACCGGTATTGGCGTTCAGCCCGCCAGATCCAGCAAAAGCAAAGGCTGACTGAATGCCTGGATGTGCATTCACGATGTCCTCGACCTCTTTCACCAAACCGTCTTTTTCGGTCAGGCTCAGGTTGCCGCGCGCCAGGACATAGACAATGGCCTGTTCCGTTTCGGATTCAACAAAGAATTCGGTGCCTTTGTTGTTGTTGCCGAAATAGATCATCGTGCCGCCCACAAAGACAAACACAAAGCCCGCAGCGACCAAAGGCATAATAGGATTGGCTGCAATGAACGCGATGGCATGGCCGAAAATGCTGCGGCGGTAGCCAGACTGCACATGTTCTTTGCGGCGCGGCATAACCTTTTTGGCGATCCAGTTGCCCACCAGCCCTAAGCGGGTCAGCAAAGCGATAGCAGCAAGAACAAAGGTCACAGCACCCGCGAAACCCCCGCCTGCGCTGATGGCGACACCCACAATAAACGTAAAGACTTTCGCGAATGTGGGAACCACATTGCCAATGATGTTTTGGCCATCAAGCTGCGCAAACTGGCCTTGGATCGTATCCATAAGCATGGGGACCGCGAAAGCAGCAGCAGCGACGCCAAATGCAGCAACGGGAAACAACAACATGTGCGACAAAAAACTGGTCCGCGCAATGCGTTGCAAGTTTCCGGAAATCCATTGTTCTGCACGTCCCGTTACACCGCCCATGACGGGCAAATAAACCAAAGCCACAACAAGCGAGGCACTGAGAACAAAGATCAGCGTCACAGGCAACATGCCCATGAATTGCCCCGGAACGCCGGGCCAGAATAGCATCGGCAAGAATGCGCACAGCGTTGTTGCCGTTGAGGACACGACAGGCCAGAACATACGTTTGGCCGCCATGACATAGGACTGCATGGGACCAATGCCTTCGGCCTGTTTTTTGTCCGCATATTCCACAACCACAATTGC
>CALHST010000027.1 GCA_938038825.1 uncultured Paracoccaceae bacterium
CACCACAGGCCATGTCTCGGCGTATTATGATCTGGGCAATGGCTTTCAGACCCAAGTCGATGTGGGTCGCTATCTTGCGGGTGACTGGGGTGCCACAGTGTCGTTGGACCGCGCGTTCAAGAACGGCGTGCGGATCGGGGCCTTCGCAACTTTGACCGATGTGTCATTCGAAGACTTTGGTGAAGGCGCGTTTGACAAAGGGATACGTTTTTCTGTCCCGCTGGCTTCGCTCATCGGGAACTCTGACAAGCGGTCTGTGGTGCGCACCATTCGACCAACAACCCGCGATGGGGGCGCCCGGTTAATCGTTCAGGACAGATTGTACGAACAGGTCCGCGAAACGCACAAAACGGCTCTTAACAACAGTTGGGCGCGGTTTTGGAGATGAGGCGGATTTGGATCATAGCGATCAGCCTTGGGTTGGCGGGGTGCGGCGGTGATGCGCCGCTGATTGGATTGGATGCCGTTTCCGATCTTGGGCAACAGATATTAGGCCCTAAAAGGGACGATTTGCGCGAAAGATTGACCCCAGACGTCGTGCGCCGGATCGACGGACCGGTCATGCTGTTCGAATTGTCAGAGTCTGGCGCACAGTCAGCCGGAGTTGTCATCGGCCAAAGGGGTGGCACCATGGTCTGGAGCACACCCGACTCTATTCACATCATGTTGCGCGATGGGGTCTTGTTCGGAACCCGCGGGCTGCCAAACGACCTGCTGTCAGCAGAGATTGATCAGGTCGTGCGTGCCTTACACAGCAAACATGCAGAAGCCGTGCGGTTTCATCAATACCTGACCGGGGAAGAGCAAGTCGAAACACGTGTTTTTATCTGCGACTATTCTTTTTCGCGCGTGCCGCAATTTCAGACACTGTTTCACGCCTATTCTGGCACACGCATCACCGAGCGATGCACAACGTCGGATCAAGAGATTGAAAATCACTATTTGTACGATTCAGCCGGAGTTTTGCGCAAATCTCGCCAATGGGTGGGGCCATTTAACGGTTTCTTAACCACCGAGCTGCTCAAACAAGGGGAGGTCATCGAGTGACCACACATGCCTTTAGACACCAAAAGACACAGAGTTGGAGCGCGCCTTATGAAACATCCCGTCATCGCAGCATGTATGATTATTGCTTTGGCACACAGCGCGTCCAGCCAGGAAATCAAGCGGGTGAAACCCAAACCTGCTGTGCAAGCGGCTCTCATTGGGCTTGGAACTTTAGGTGTCCTTGCCGCAGCGCTGACCACCACCACGATGGTTGCAACCGCTGCGAAGATTACGCAACGGGGCGCGGCATCTTCGACGCCCAGCACGACAAGCGGAAACTAACCAAACACCAAACGACACTTGCAAATGATGAGGGGACCTCATGAAACGTGCCCTCGTAATCCTTGCGTGCTTTGCGGTGACAAGTTGCGGATCTGCGTATATCTCGCCGTCGGTGAATCCCATCGCAGACTCGGGCAGCAAGGTGCGGGTTGTACCGCTGAACCCGGAAACTGTTCTGGTTGCGAACCGCTCATCCTTTACCCCGAAAACTCTGCCTTCAGTGTTTTTCCAAACCGCAGGGACAGGCGGCGCACCCCGCGGCATCGGGGCACTGCCAAGTCCTATCGACAATGTCGTGTCTAATGCGCAGGAACTAGAGCTTAGAGTTCCGCCGCCAATCACTGCGGGACCATACCGGATTGGCGTGGGTGACGTCGTGCGTTTGGCGACCCCGCAGACTGGTGCAGCTTTGGATCCGCTGTCCGGTCAACTGCCCTCTGGGAATGGGCGGCAAAGTTATACGGTGCAAGATGACGGCATGATTGCCATTCCACAGGTGGGCCGTGTCGCCATATCAGGCATGACCCTGTCCGAAGCAGAAGACCATCTGTTCAAACGGATGGTCGAAAATCAGATTGATCCCACCTTCAGTTTGGAAATTTCCGAATTTAATTCCAAACGCGTTTCAGTCGGCGGGGCCGTGGGGCAACCAACTGTCGTTCCTGTGACACTAACACCGTTGTTTCTGGACGAAGTCCTGACCAAGGCCGGCGGGATCGCAGTTGAAGATCAGGATGTGTCGTCTGTTCGCATTTACCGCGATGGAACCTTGTACCAAATCCCGTTGAGCGCGCTTTATACCAATGACGGGTTGGCAAAGCTGCAGATACAGGACGGGGACAGCGTGTTTGTGGATACCCAATATCAGCTAGAGCACGCACGGACATATTTCGAACAGCAGATAACCCTTGCGGAAACGCGCCAGAACGCGCGCTTGGCCGCATTGAACGCATTGCAGATCGAGGTGAACCTACGGCGCAATGCGTTGGCAGATGCGCGGTCCAATTTCAAAGACAGGGTCGCGTTAGATGCGGTTGCGCGCGACTATGTATACCTAACTGGCGAAGTCGAAAAGCAAAGTCGCTTTGCCTTGCCGTTTGGGCAACGCGCGACTTTGGCTGATGCCCTGTTTGGTGCGGCGGGTGGCATTCCAACACGGACTGGCAATGTGCGCGAAATCTATGTGTTACGCGCGTCTGACAATCCCCGAGACTTCGGCGCAGTTACTGCATGGCAATTGGACGGACGCGCGGCGTCCAACCTGACCTTGGCCACGCGGTTCGAGCTGCGGCCCAACGATGTCGTCTTCGTGGCTGAACAACCTGTGACCCGCTGGAACCGCGTCGTTTCGCAAATCACGCCGTCTTTGATCTCTCTTGGAGCAAATGCCGCGGGGAACTAATATTGCGGCGCAGCATGTCTGACGGGCATTCGCCGAATCTGTCTAGTTGGAACAAGAGTGATTCTCGGTAATTCCCAAAAACTTAACTGATTATTTACGTAAGTTAATGAATTCGTTCATATTTAGAGCAATTTTTCATACATCTTGCCAGAGGTGACAAAAGCGCTGCATCGCAGCGATACCCCTAATTTTATCCTAACAAAAATTCGTCAGATTGGTATTCAACCTCAGTTTCAACAGGTTACTTGTTTAACCCGAAATCTTAACACGGCAATCCTTAGTTAACCCCCTGTTTACTATTGAATTTTTCCTGCTTTTGGGCGGAACAAGTTCTCGACTCGGGGCGATTTCAACTTTACCGATTCTACTACAGGGTTAATGACCGGACACAACGCTGCGCCAGAATAAGCAGCCCGCCGATCACATCAGAACCTTGCCACGTTTTGGAGGACAATCTGAAGATGGTCGATGTCGCACACAGCCTAAGACACACACAGTCATCATATTTCGATCCTGATGTTTACGATCCAAAACTTAACGTGTCTGCGTATCGGCGTATTGGGAAACGGCTGTTCGACATTGTGTTTGCTCTCGCCGCATTGCCGATAGTTGGCACTGTTATTCTGCTGCTGTGGTGGCTTGTTCAACGTGACGGTGCGCCGGGGTTTTTCGGGCATACTCGCGTAGGAAAAGACGGTCAAAAATTCCGGTGCTGGAAGCTGCGCACAATGGTGCCTGACGCGGAAGATGTGCTGCAGGAATATTTGGACTGCAACCCAGATGCGGCCAAAGAATGGGAACGGGATCACAAATTGCAAAAGGATCCGCGCATCACCCGGATCGGTGCGTTTCTGCGCCAGACCAGTCTGGATGAACTGCCCCAGTTTTGGAACGTACTGTGCGGAGAGATGAGCGTTGTCGGCCCCCGCCCTATCGTGCCTGTAGAATTGCGAAAATATGGCAAGCACAGCGATGCCTATTTGGCGATGAAGCCCGGTGTGACGGGGCTGTGGCAAGTGTCCGGGCGCAATTCTGTTAGTTACGCGGAACGTGTCGCGCTGGATATGGATTACGGCAACCGAATGACTCTTAGGCTGGACCTGAGCATCGTTCTTAAGACCGCGATTACAATGGCTTGCCGAACCGGGCAATAACCGTGCGCAGTGCTGCGCACGCAGGTCCTATGTAAACTTAATCATTATTCTAAACAATCCGCGTCGAACACACCGCCGAGGATGCGCCTAGCGGACAGGTCATTTGATCTGTCCTTTGCCTGTCCTCGGGCCCCTTTTCTGTCGAGGATTTCGCGATATGGCACTTTTGGAATTAACCCAGGTCAAGCAGCTTATAACATACTTCCAATCCCCTGCGTTAGACACGCGGCTGTTTGT
>CALHST010000028.1 GCA_938038825.1 uncultured Paracoccaceae bacterium
TCGTCTTACTATCAAATGGGCGTGCAAATCTCGGAAGCGATGCGCGCTGGCACAAGCGGCGACGTTGTGGTGACTGTCGAAGAAAGCCAAGGTTCCGTGCAAAATGTCATGGAAGTGCGCGCGCGCGGTGCAGACTATGTCTTCACAACGCCTCCGGCCTTGGTGGGGTTGGCCCAACGTGGTGCGGCCATGTTCGAAGGCAAAGGTGATCCGGCCTTTGACGACATTCGCGCACTGTTCCCGATCCCTTCTTTGACCATGCATTTTGTGGTGTCCAAGGCCAGCGGCATTGACTCTTTCGAAGCGATGGAAGGCAAAACCATTCTGCTTGGCAGTGGCTCTTTCGGGGCGCGTGAAGGCGAAAAATACCTTGGCTTGTTTGGTCTAGAGGGCAAGGTGACGATCGCAGATTCCGAACTTTCAAATGCGGTGGCCGCTTTGAAAAATGGTCAGATTGATGGCTTTGTAACAGCGGGTTCTTATCCGGCACCAAATGTGATCGAAGCTGCAGCCTCGACCGGGGTGACCGTGTTGTCTTTGTCTGATGACCAAATCGCACAAACCAAACGCACCCCTTTGACGATTCCTGCGGGCACCTATGCGGGGCAAGGTGATGCGATTTCCACGACATCGCTTCCCGTGGTTGCTTATACAACCAGCGCAATGAGCGATGATACCGCGTATATGCTGACCAAAACCTTTTGGGACCAACGAGAGGAAATGGGAAGTGCCGCTGCTTGGTGGAACGGTGTCAACCCGGACATGATTGCGAATATCACGACCACAATCCATCCCGGTGCGATCCGCTATTATGAAGAGATCGGCGCAGCCATCACAGATGCCCATCGCTAATCGTTAAAAATGTGCCCGATCATACGGTCGGGCACGCGGATTCGAGATCTCAGATGACTGAAAACCGCCCCCAGCTCCTATGGATTTCCTTGGGGTTGCTGATGATCCTGGCTCATTTGGGGCTTATTTTCTATGGGTTGGTGCCCAACCTCGTGTCACGTCCTGTGCATTTGGCGATGATCCTGCCTTGGGTTTTTCTGTATGGGGCATCAGGCAAACCGCACCTTTGGTTCCATGTTGTGCTGACCCTTGCCGGAGTGGCCTGCTGCGTGTGGATCGCGATGAACCACCAAAGCCTGAAAAACCAATACGGTTTTCTCGAAGGGACCCTTCAAACCGGTATGGCGATCTTCTTGCTGTTGATCGTGTTGGAAGGCGCCCGACGCATGATTGGCTGGCCGCTGCCAACAGTCGCAGCACTGATGTTGGCATATGGTTTGTTCGGGCATCTGATCCCCGGTGAATTTGGCCATTCGGGAACTCCTTTGGGCAGCTTTCTGGGCACTCTGACCATTGCGGAAGGCGGTATTTGGGGCAGTCTGACCGGTGTTTCAGTTGGGGTTGTGTCCGTCTTTGTCATTTTTGGCGCAGTCCTGAACGCAGGCGAAGCAGGCCAAGGTTTTATGAATGTCGCCAACGCGGCCGCCGGCCGTTTGCGCGGGGGTGCTGCTAAAGTGTCTGTTCTGTCCTCTGCCCTGTTTGGTTCCATTTCTGGATCAGCCTCGGCCAATGTGGCATCTACTGGCGCGGTCACGCTGCCGGCTATGACACGGCTTGGCTATCCCAAGCGCCTGGCCGCTGCGGTCGAGGCTGTGGCCTCTTCGGGGGGGCAAATCATGCCGCCTTTGATGGGTGCAGGCGCCTTTGTGATGGTTGAGCTGACCGGCGTGCCCTACACTGACATCATGTTCGCAGCCTTTCTGCCTGCGGTTTTGTTCTTTGTCGCGGTGTGGGTTGGGATTGATGCCTATGCCACCCGATATGAGCTTAGAGACGTGCCGCAGGACCAGCGCCCCAAGCGGCGCGATGTGATTGTGACATCGGCCTTTTTTGCGATCCCTTTTGCTGTGCTGCTGATCGGGATGTTTGCATTGCGCTACACCCCTCAATATTCCGCCGCTTTGGCGATTTTTGTGGGTCTTGTCGCCCTCCTGTTCAATGGAAAAACCGGCTTTGATCTGACATTGGGGATCCAACGCCTCGCTTCTGCGTGCCTGTCGGCAGGCCAACAAATCGCGATGATCGGGTCGATCATTATCTGTGCGTCCATCGTCATTGGCGTCCTTGGCATCACGGGGCTTGGGGTCAAGCTGACTTCATTCATTGTGTCTGGCTCAGGGGGCGTGCTGTGGCCGTCGCTTTTGCTGACAGCCCTCGCCTGCTTATTGCTTGGCATGGAGGTTCCCACGACGGCCGCCTATGTCATTTGCGTGTCCGTGGCCGGGCCCGCATTGATTGACCTGGGGCTGGAGCCACTTCAGGCGCATCTTTTTGTGTTTTGGTTTGCACTGCTGTCGACCATCACCCCGCCCGTTTGCGGGGCTGTGTTCATTGCCGCAGGTATGGTTGGCGAGAACTGGTTAAAAGTCGCCCTCAGCGCCATGGCACTGGGCATCGGCCTTTACATCATCCCCCTTGGTATGATCGCAAATCCAGACATCATCCGCCTGC
>CALHST010000029.1 GCA_938038825.1 uncultured Paracoccaceae bacterium
AGATTTTGAACCAATCGAAGGATCTCGTTTTCGGCGACGCCTTCATCTGTGCCATTGGTGAACACAGCGATGGTTGCAGGATCGGGCCGGTCAGGAAAATAATAAACAGCATTCACACTAAACGGCCCGGCGCCGGAATGCCCTATTGCCGTGCCGATCGTTTTCATTGTCCCGCGCATAAGACCAAGGCCATAACCATGTGTGGTCCATGGACGGTTAGGCAACTCACCGCCAAGCGGGTGCGCGACACACATGGTTTCAAGTGTCGCGGGTTCCAACAGGTGACCATCGAACAAGCCGCGGATGAGGAGTGCGGCCTCGCGTGCAGTTCCCGCTAAGCAACGGTGATACACCCAGCCGGGATGATAACGCGCAGCCTCTGGCCAATGCAAAGTGGCAAAGGTCTCTGGTGTTTGGTCAATCACAGTGTCGGTCAGATCCAAGGGATCTCGCAGATGCGTCTTGAACACTGTGTCCAATGGCAGTTCCGTCGAGGTTTCGATCAAGTTTGCGACGAAGGCATAACCGATATTGGAATAAGACCACCCTTGCCCCGGGGCGAACAACATCCCCTGTTTCATGGCACGCTTTAACATGTCGGCTTGGGGCCAAGGGAGCGTTTGAGCGGCTACCGCCGCGTGGTAGTGAGGGAGGCTTGTGTAATCGGGTAATCCGGCCGTATGGGCCAAAAGGTGGCGCAGGGTATAGGATTGATCGGGCAGGGGCGCGTCCAGATTCAACACACCACGCTCGACCAGCCGTAATGCGACAATGGCGAGGGCCGTTTTGGTCAAGCTCCAATAAGGAAAGCGCGCGTTGGGCGATCCGCTCTGTCCAGTCTTGCCTGACGCAGTGATCCAAAAGCTGTGAAAAGGGGGAGGCATCAAACGACGCTAATCGGTGTCGTCGAGATGGTCAATTTGTTGACGCATCAGAATTTGCAGGGTCACATGAAAACGGCGCCCAAAGGCGCCGCAATCGAATTCGATGAAGTCTGGAACGACTTATTTGAGTTCCAGATTCGCTGCAGATTCACGACCGTCGCGGCCAGCTTGCAGTTCATATTCAACTTTTTGGTTGTCAGCCAGACCGGTCAGACCGGAACGTTCGACAGCAGAAATGTGTACGAACACATCTTTGCCACCATCGTCTGGTGCGATGAAGCCGAAGCCTTTAGTGCTGTTGAACCATTTTACGGTGCCTGAAGCCATCCCGTAGTCTCCTTATCAAGTATCCTGCCCACAGTATGCAGCAGTTCGGCGGCGTTTTCTATGATCGAGTGCCAGCCGCCATGAATGGAGTATGGGGATCGATAGGAATTAACGTAGCGCCTCGCATATGGGGGTTACCGGGCCATCCGTCAATGTGTTTCGGCCATTTTTCGCTTATTATGCGGCTAAATCGCATCTGATCGACGATGCGATCATGGTCAAATTGGGTCTCAGCGCTGGGTTGAATGGGGTTGAGCAAGGCTTTGATGCCACTTTGTTGAAGCATCATTCGTTTTTCTGGGAACGAAAAACGCGGGCCGTTTGGTGACCCGCGTTCAGTGTGTTTTCCCGAGAGGTGTTAATTGACCTCAGCGACGTAATCCTCGAGCAGTTTTTCGTTACGTGCTTCTTCGATGCGGCGAATGCGATCTTCACTCGACTTCCAATCAAAGCGGTATTTGACCACGTTGATCAAGGAAATGGTGAGCATCAGAACGCCCATGCCCCAAAATCCTTTGGTGGATAAGGGCACCTCGGTGGACAGATAGAGAGAGAGCCCCAATAATCCATACGCGATAACGGCGCCCAGGACATTGATGAACATAATCAGTGTGTTGTCATTCTTTTCGGTCAGCATTGTATGTCTCCTAATTCAGAAATGTGATGTGTTATTTGAAGCGCGCCAAAACATCGGCAGCGGTGGTTTTTGTGGATGCACCAAGGCCCTTTGCAGCCATTCGGTCAGCGACGGTTTCGTGGTTTAGACCGGCATCAATTTCGCGCAGGATCTCTGATTTTTCGAATGGGTCGTCCCGGTTCATTACTTGGGAAATCAACTCTTCGGCTTCATCCATGGCGCCCGTTGACAGCCCGCCCGTGTGTCCCAACCGCGTTTGTAAAGCTTGTTCGCGACGCACTGATTTCGCGGCGATGGCCCCTTGTTTCAGATCCGTCAGGCGGCGGTGCGCTGTTTCAACAGACCCTTCAAGCCGCAGAACACGGGATTCAAGACGCCGAATGGTCTCCTCTCGGACGATGAATTCGTTTTCCATGGTTGCGATGGCATTTGCGGCCTCCATGGCCAGGGTCTCTTCGCCTTGAGCCACCGCTTCCTTTGTTCGAATAACCAGATCTGCAATCCGGGTTTGCAAGGCTTCGGCTTGGCGTTCTTCGGACCGTTTGCGTTGGATCAAACCTGCCAAAGATACTTTGGCCGCTTTCAAACTGGTGGTCGCTTCGCGGATTTTTTGCTCGATGAGTTCAATGGAGTAAATGTCGCGCACGCGTTCTTCCGTCCGTGCGTTTGCGCCATTAATCAAAGTCCTTAACGTTCCAAACATTGTGCTATCCCTTTCGTGAACATCGTTCATGAATGGGTATATGGTATTTACTGAACGCTGTTCAAGAAAAAAATGAACGAAGTTCAGAAACGCATTGTTTCCGGATGGTTAACGACCGATATCAGCGAGGAGTTCGCTTATCATGGTCTCAATTTCTGCCAGTGGAACAGCCGAGATTCGCTTTTCCAGACCAAGCAGAACGATTCCATGCACCGCGGAAAACAAAGTGCGCACCGATAAATCAAGCGCAGGCCGGGTTTTGTCTGGGTAAATCTCGGACAAGGGGGTCGCAATCAGTGAGAAGACAGCAGAAAGTTCTTGCAGATACCAATCTGGAACAGGGCCATCCGTGGACATTTCCAGATCAAACAAGGCGCGCCAAAGTGCGGTATTGTCGGCGGCAAAGCGCAAATACGCGTGGCTCATGATGATAAGGCTGCTATGGGGATCCTCGGGGGATTTGTCTTTTACCGCGTTCGTGACCTCGGCACCCAAACGGCGAAACGTGCGCCCATTCACGGCCATCGTCAGGGCCTGCATGTCTTCAAAATGGGTGTAAATGGCCCCCAAAGCACATCCTGCCTCTTTTGCGACATCGCGGGCTTTCAAAGCATGTAGACCGTCTGACGCAATGCGCTTTTCCGCAACATCTATAAGTGTGATACGCAGCTGCGCACGGCGCGCTTCGACTTTACCTGCCATGAGAGAGACCTTTTTGAACTCAGTTCAGGATTAGTCTTGCCCTCAGGTAAACACAAGCGCTGCGTGAGCTAAAGCTCACCCTACATATACGTCACTGTAAGGTGAGCTTTAGCTCACGTTAGCTGGATCCGTTGACGTATTTGCGCACGATACCGGTCATTTGCTCGGCACTTAAAATAGGAGGGAATAACGTCAGAAGTTCACCCTCCGCGTCCATAAGGTGAATGAACCCGGTATGACTGTAGATCCAGCCATATTCGGGATCCTGGAACAGCTTTTCGAATTCCACATTAAACGCATCATAAGCCTGCGCCAGATCTTGCTCGTCTCCTGTCAGTCCAATGAAATCCGGGTGCAGCGCCGCCAAAGGCGCGTCCATCGTCTCGACTGTGTCTTGAATTGGATCAATGGTGATCAACACGGGTGTCACACCATGGCCGTCTTCTGCGAGGGCGTCCGTGACCTGCGCCATCAAAGGCAATGCTGCAGAACAGATGTTCAGACAATTGGCATAGCCAAAGAAGACAAGCTGCGCATGGCCATTCGGGTCTTTGTGCGTGCGTGTCTCACCATGTTGAGTGGTCAGCGCATATGGACCACCCAGATCCACAGGAAAGGGGCTATTGGCCAGCGCCGGGTTGGCCAAAGCGGCGGCAAAGAGCGTGGCTCGCCACATCAAAAGTTTTCCTCGGCATAGGTTTTGTCTTCTTCCAGTCCCAGACCCAGATAGCCTTCGTCCGCAATGATGGCTTTCACGCGGGGATCGCGACGAAACCAGGCGCCTTTGCCTTTGGCTTCGGGATGATCTGCGGCCCAGAGTTTACTGCCCTTGTTGGCCTTAGCGGGTTTGTCCGCACCATCAACCAAGATCGTCTGGACTTGGAAGACGTTTTTCACGTTTAAGTCTTCGTCTTCAATCATCAGCCCATCGACGGTCACGGTCTGATTGCAATACAATGCCAAATCGCGTGCAGCCCCCATGAAGTTTGCTTGCGAGTTTTTCATGGCCAGCACCAAGACATCATCTGCCGTGCGCAAAAGCCCCATTTGCCGTGAGCCCGCGCCACAATCTTCGACGCAATTGCCGGTTAATTCACAGGTGACGTCCACGACTTTCGCTTCAAAGCGTGCGGGCACTTCAGCATACAGGTTCCAACTACGGGCTTTGGACCCTTCCGAGAAATCCTGTGCCGCCAAAGGGGCAGCAATCAGAGCGAGGGCGGTTGAAAGAGCTATTTTCATTTGTTTGGATCCGGAAATGCGAAGGCAGGGATCGTACCATAATCTTCATGGGTACGGTTGACGATGTCGCTATCTGTGGTCACTTCGGACACAATCAAATAGTTTAGCCCGTCGCGTTCATACAACATCCCATCAGCCTCAACCGTGTGGGCTGCCAGTTTCAAAGCGGTGTCGCCCCCTGCGGATGCATCATCCGCGCCGACTTTCAAAACCATATAAACGGTGCCATCTTCCGCCAAAAGACCGACGGGAATACCACCCGCAGAGCACCACAAAGCACATGTATGGTGGGCAGATCCCACAACAGCATCCGGGCCACCCATGACCCCCGAATAATAGCACCACGTATCAATGATTTCGCCTTTGACCTGAACTCGCGTTCCGTCAGCGGCATGTACTGACATCGGAGCAAGTAGGAGTGCAGCAGCAATAAATGCACGCATCACGGTTGGATCTCCCTTGTTTGATTGAGCGCATCTTACTCGGAAACACTGAGAACCAAAGAGAAAGATCAGTCACAAGCCCGCGATTGCCCGAAAACAACCGGCGCAATGTTACCATGCAGATGGACAGAGCACTCTATTTGATCACCGCCCATGAATGCGCGAAATTGAACTATGTTTTCGCATATCCCAATGTTTGCAAGGCTTCGCGGATTTCGTCCAAAATGGCCGGATCGTCGATGGTGGCCGGCATTTTGAAGTCTTCGCTGTCAGCAATTTTGACCATTGTGCCGCGCAAGATCTTGCCAGAGCGGGTCTTGGGCAGGCGATTGACGACCACGGCCTGCTTAAATGCCGCCACGGGGCCGATTTTTTCGCGCATCAAAGCGACTTCTTCGGCCACGATATCAGCGGCATCGCGGTTGGTTCCCGAGTTCAGACACAAAAAACCAATGGGCATTTGGCCTTTCAGCGAATCCGAGACGCCAATAACAGCGCACTCGGCCACATCCGGGTGGCCTGCCAGCACTTCTTCCATCGCGCCTGTGGATAGGCGGTGGCCCGCGACATTGATCACGTCATCGGTGCGCGCCATGATATATAAATACCCGTCAGCATCTTTCATGCCTGCGTCACCCGTTTCGTAGTAACCGGGAAAGGCGTTGAGGTATGACGTTTTGAACCGCTCGGGTGCATTCCACAATGTTGGCAATGTGCCGGGGGGCAAGGGCAGTTTCACAGCAATTGCGCCCAACTCGCCATCCGCGACAGGGTGGCCATCTTCTCCCAGGATTTGCACATCGTAACCCGGCATCGCCACAGAGGGGGAGCCGATCTTGACCGGCATTTCTTCCATACCCAGCGGATTTGCCGCGATGGAATACCCTGTTTCCGTCTGCCACCAGTGATCCAGCACCGGTTTATCAAGAAGCTTTTGCGCCCATTCGATGGTGTCAGGGTCGGCGCGCTCGCCCGCCAAGAACAAAGCACACAAGTTGCTTAGATCATGTGCGGCCGCCAATTCGCCTTTGGGGTCTTCGCGTTTTACAGCCCGGATCGCTGTGGGTGCCGTAAAGAACGACTTGACGTTATGCTCCGCGATCACACGCCAGAACGTACTGGCGTCAGGCGTGCCAACGGGTTTGCCTTCGAATACAATTGTTGTGCAGCCCGCGAACAAAGGACCATAGCAAATATAGGAATGTCCAACGACCCAACCTACATCAGATGCGGCCCAAAAAACGTCACCCGGATCAACGTTGTAAATGTTCTTCATTGTCCATTGCAGGGCAACGATATGCCCGGCGGTCGGGCGCACCACACCTTTAGGTGCACCGGTGGTACCTGATGTATACAGGATATACGCGGGATCATCGCCGCGCACAGGCACGCAAGGGGCGGGTGCCGCCGTGTTCTGCATGACCTGCCAGTCAACATCACGGCCTTCGATCAGGTCTGCAGGTTTTTCTTCCCGTTGGAAAATCACGCAAAAGTCGGGTTTGTGCGCAGCCAAATCGATGGCGCCGTCTAACAAGGGTTTGTAATCCACCACGCGCCCAGGCTCGATTCCGCACGACCCTGCGATGATGGCTTTGGGCGCGCAATCGTCGATGCGCACTGCCAATTCATTGGCCGCAAAGCCGCCAAAGACCACCGAATGGATTGCACCAATGCGGGTAACCGCCAACATTGCGACCAAGGCTTCGGTGACCATTGGCATATAGATGATCACGCGATCCCCTTTGGTCACGCCGCGCTCGGCTAGACCCCCTGCGACAGCCGCGACTTGCGTTTGCAATTCAGCATAGGTGGTTTTGGATTTGCGACCCGTAATGGGGCTGTCATAAATGATCGCGACTTGATCGCCGCGCCCGGCTTCGACATGACGATCAACCGCGTTATAGCACGTGTTTACCTGCGCATCGCAGAACCATTCGTAAATATGATCCCCGCGATCATACAAAGCCTGCTCGGGGGCTTTAACCCAGTCTACTGCTTCTGCCGCCTTCAACCAGAATGCTTCTGGATCTGCTTGCCAGCGTGCGTATGTGTCCGAATACCCCATAGTGCCCTCCCGAATGCGCGACGCAAGGTGTAGCTGCGTCACAGGCTATTCTGCAAGAGCGGCTAAAGTCCTGATGCGCGAAATTGTAAACTTCTTTTCTGCTCAATGTGTTCGGCTGTCGATTGGATACACCGATCATCCATATTCTGTCACAGGTGTCCCCGCGATGGCGGACATGTTCAGCAACCCGCGGGCCGTGATAGAGGGCGAGACGATGTGGGCCTTGTTGCCCATGCCCATCAGAATGGGTCCGACTTCCAAGCCCCCGCCTTTCATTTTCAGGATATTGCGTACCCCGGATGCGGCGTCGGCATGGGCGAAGATCAGCACATTGGCAGCGCCCTTCATGCGATTTCCGGGAAAGATGCGGTCACGCAATTCTGGATCCAAAGCCGTGTCGATATTCATCTCGCCTTCATAACAGAAGTCATGCCTGTCGCGATCCAACAAGGCCATCGCCGCGCGCATCCGGTCCCCTGTCCCTGATGGTTGGTTGCCGAACTGAGATTGCGTACATAACGATATGTTGGGCGTGATCCCAAAGCGGCGCACATGACGGGCTGCACCTATTGCGATTTCGGCCAGCTCTTCTGGACTTGGTTCAGTGTGCACGTGGGTGTCTGCGATGAACAAAGGGCCATCTTCCAAGATCATCATCGACAAGGTGCCCACGGGGTGTAGCGTGCCGCGACCAAGAACTTGGGTCACATAGTTCAAGTGCCAGCGGAACTCCCCAAAGGTGCCGCAAATAAGGCTGTCGGCATCTCCGCGATGTACCATGACTGCACCGATTGCAGTCGAGTTGGTGCGCATAATGGCACGTGCCAAATCGGGGGTCACGCCTTGGCGGGCCATAAGATCGTGATAACTGCCCCAATAGTCACGATAACGTGGGTCATTTTCGGGATTCACCAGTTCGAAATCCCGCGTCGGGCGGATGGTTAGGCCCAGCTGCTCGCATCGTGCCTCAAGCACTTGTGGGCGGCCGATGAGGATGGGTTTTTCAGTTGTTTCTTCCAAAATTGCTTGGGCTGCGCGCAAAACACGTTCGTCTTCACCTTCGGAAAACACGATACGGCGCGAGGCTGTTGCGGCGGCTTCGAATACAGGACGCATGACAAGCGCGGACTTAAAGACAGACCCTTCGAGTTCCTGCTTGTAGTCATCCAAATCCGCAATTGGACGCGTCGCAACACCCGTTTCCATCGCTGCTTTGGCGACTGCGCCAGAAACTACGCCAATTAAGCGGGGATCAAAGGGTTTTGGGATCAGGTAATCTGCACCAAAGGTCAATTGTTCGCCCTTATACGCGGCGGCCGCTTCGGCGGAGGTTGTGGCACGGGCCAGTTGGGCGATCCCCTCAACACAAGCCAACTCCATGGCATCGTTAATTGTGGTGGCCCCAACGTCCAGCGCACCCCGAAAGATGAAAGGGAAACACAGCACATTGTTAACCTGGTTCGGAAAATCAGACCGACCCGTTGCGATGATGGCGTCTGGCGCAGCTTGTCGGGCAAGGTCTGGCAGGATCTCGGGTGTTGGATTGGCCAGCGCGAAAATAATCGGTTTGCGGGTCATCTTGGCCACATGATCGGGCGTCAAAACCCCCGGACCAGACAGTCCAAGGAACATATCGGCACCGTCGATCACGTCGTCCAACGTGCGCTTGTCCGACGCCTGTGCAAAGGCGGCCTTGGCAGGGTTCATGTCTTCGCCGCGACCTTCATAGACAAGACCATGGATGTCGCACAGCCAGACATTTTCGCGTTTCACACCAAGTTTCAGCAACATGTTCAGGCATGCAATGCCCGCCGCGCCGCCTCCGGTCGAGACGATTTTGATGTCTTGGAATTTTTTGCCTGCTACATGCAGCGCGTTTGTTGCTGCAGCCCCGACAACGATCGCAGTGCCATGCTGGTCATCGTGAAATACCGGAATGCCCATCCGCTCGCGGCACAATTTTTCAACAGTGAAGCAATCCGGCGCTTTGATGTCTTCAAGGTTGATAGCACCAAATGTCGGTTCCAGCGCACACACGATATCTGCCAGCTTTTCCGGGTCAGATTCGTTCACCTCGATATCAAAACAATCGATATTGGCGAATTTCTTGAAAAGAACCGCTTTGCCTTCCATGACAGGCTTTGACGCC
The DNA here is from genome assembly GCA_938038825.1 of uncultured Paracoccaceae bacterium. GTDB lineage: Bacteria > Pseudomonadota > Alphaproteobacteria > Rhodobacterales > Rhodobacteraceae > Aliishimia. The sequence continues at coordinate 9,153 of CALHST010000029.1, forward strand.
AGTGCCCCGATATTGCCAAGCCCCAGCACAGCGCTGCCATTCGTGACGACAGCGACCAAGTTCCCGCGCGCGGTATAATCGCGTGCCGTTGCAGCGTCTGCTTTGATTTCAAGACAGGCTTCTGCAACACCGGGGGAGTATGCGCGGGCAAGATCACGTCCGTTCGCGAGTGGTTTTGTGGCGCGAATCTCAAGTTTCCCGGGCTTTGGATAGCGGTGATACGCCAAGGCGGCTTCGCGGAGATTCGGAGTGTCTGACATCGCAACTGGGTTCCCTTGCAGAAGATAGTTTAACGTTAAACTATTTTTTTTGATGCGTATAGCGGTTGTTGATCACATCTGTAGTCGGGCACAGACCGGATCCTCGAACAAGGCCCACTTCTGGTGAAGCAATCCCAACCCGTACTTTATTGACGTAACCCATCGGTGGAATCCATGCACGGGGATGTCGGAGCGGGCTTGCAAGTTGGTAGATGGCAGGAAACAGTGTTTCGGTGAATTTTCGGAGGTCATATGCAAAATATTCGAGCGGAAATCCTGTTGCCGACACAGGAATTGCGGGACGATATTCCGTTTTTCACCAAACAGTTGGGGATGCGTATGGAAGAGATTTTTCCTGCGGATGACCCAACCGAAGCAGTCTTTTGTGGCCATGGATGTCGTGTGCGTGTGCGCAAGGGGGCAACTGTCGGCCCTGGGGTGCTGCGCATATTGGCAGATGATCCTGTATTGATCGCTGGTGGGGCAAAAGAACTGATGGCCCCGAATGGAACGCGGGTGGAAATTGCCCCCTTGGCCCCGCCTGTTGTGATGCCAAAAACGGAACACGCCTTTGTTGTGCGACGGCTTAAGGATCAAGCCCCTTGGGTCGTGGGACGCGCAGGAATGCACTACCGTGATTTGATACCAGATCGTTTGGGCGGCGCGATTATTGCAAG
>CALHST010000030.1 GCA_938038825.1 uncultured Paracoccaceae bacterium
GATGTGACGATGCCATCTTCAAGCGCGGCAAGGGCCGTGATCATTTTAAAGGTGGAGCCGGGCGGATAGGTGCCTTGGACAGTTTTTGTGGCCAGTGGGCGGTAAATATTGTCCGTCAGGCTTTTGTAATTCGCGACCGAAATGCCTTGGACAAAGAGGTTGGGATCAAATGTGGGCGCAGATGCGATGGCCCTTAGATCCCCGGTTTGGGTGTCCATAACAATCGCCGCGGCACTTTCGTTGCCCAGTCGTGCCTGCACATAGGATTGTAATTTCGCGTCAATTGTCAGTTGTAGATCTGCGCCAGAGGTTCCTTGCCTGCGAGACAATTCGCGCATGACCCGGCCAGAGGCGTTCACCTCGACCTGTTTGGTTCCTGCTTTGCCACGCAATCTATCTTCTTGTTTGGCCTCGATCCCAACTTTACCGATTTGAAAGCGCGGAATGGTCAGCAGCGGGTCCGGATTTTCGATCTTGGACAGATCGAAGTCTGAAACGGGGCCAACATATCCCAACACATGGGCGTAATCGGACCCAAGCGGATAATACCGTGTCAGTCCGACCTCTGCCGTGACCCCGGGCAATGCCGGTGCATTTACCGACACTTTGGATACGGTGTCCCAAGACGCGTTCTCTATCACGGTCACAGGTAGAAACGGAGCAGAACGCCGCAGTTCTTCTTTTGCTGTTTCAAGCGCGTCCGGATCGACGTCCACCAGCATTTTCAGACGCTCTATGACCGCATCTAAGTCGCCTGCGTTTTCTCGGGTGATGACGATCCGATAAGATGGGACGTTGCGCGCCAATTGGATGCCGTTGCGGTCAAACACTTCCCCACGCTCGGGCGGGATAAGGTTGATATTGATCCGGTTTTCTTCGGCAAGCAGGCGGTATTCATCTGCTTGATCCAGTTGCAGATATTGCATCCGGGCTGCCAGCCCCCCAACGAATGCCAATTGCAGCCCGCCAACAATCGCCGCGCGCCGGGTCAACTGGCGCTGGGCCGCTTCAAGATCAACGCGTGGTCGCTTCATAACCTTTGTCCATAGCTATCCAGCTCGCCTGGAGCAGCCAGACGAACCCCAAATACAAATGCTGACAGCCCGACCACCACTGGATAGGCCAACGCAGTGAGCGCGACTTGAAACACTGTCAGGCTAAGCGGGGGCACAGGGACAAGAACCACTGCTAGGATGACCCGATACGCAATCGCTGCCGCAACAATCAAAATGCACGCACGGGCCCATTCTGCAGCAAATCCGGCGTCTCGCAAGCGGCGCATACGACTTTGCAGATCAAAACAGGCAACCAGCATCAATGCGGCAAACAATCCCGGCGGTCTGGAAAGGAGCAGATCTGCAATCAAGAATACACAGCCAAGTAGAACCATCGGAACATAGTCCGGGCGCCGTACCGACCACGCCATTCCAAAACAAAACAACAAATCGGGCCCTGCCCAACCACGCGGTAGAGTTTGTAACGGCAATAAGTCACCAAGCAATATGATCAGTGCCACTGCCAAAAATGTGGCGCGCATCGTCCACAGGCGCAGTCCAGACGTATCATTCACTGTCCGCGACCTCTTCTGGATCCGGAACTTCCACGGGCTCTCCGTCGCGAATGACATTGCCGGTATCAGAGACAGTTGGCGTGCCGTAGTGGCGCAGCACGCGAAGGAATTCCAAACGTTCATAATCTGCGGACAGGCGGACGCGCAGTCGCCCGCCACGATCAACTTCCAAAGATCCGATCAGCAGGCCTGCGGGGAATACGCCACCGTCGCCCGAGCTTACCACGCGATCACCGGGACGCACCACGTCGCGGTTCTCGATAAAATCAACAAGGGGCTGGGCGGAATTGTCGCCAGCGACCAAAGCCCGTTGCCCGGACGGCTGAATCATCGCAGGCACACGGCTATTGGCATCGGTCAGCAACAAGACACGCGCGGTATTGCGCGCCACGCCGGAAATCCGACCGACCAACCCAATCCCGTCCATTGTGGCCCAGCCATCAACCAAACCATCCCGGGCACCGATGTTCAAAAGGACAGATTGCCGAAAAGGAGAGCCACTGTCAGCCAAGACAACACCAGTGATGTAGGTCAGACGCGGATCAAGCTGCACATTGTTAAGATCCAAAAGTCGCGCGTTTTCCTGTTCCAGCTGCAGGGCAGCTTCTTTCCACGCGCGCATCTGACGCAGTTCCGAACGCAGTTCGCTGTTTTGTTCTGCCAAACGTTGATAGCTTTGAAAGTCGCGAAACAGGTTGATGGTGCCGGTCACGGGGGCCATGGCCCATTCCATGTTGGGCACCAGCGTGTCGGTGATTTGTGCCCGCAGGCGTTCTACACGGGGGCTGTCGATCCGCCAAAGGATAAAGATGCCGATCAGAATCAAGACAACAACGCTGAGCAACAGCCGCCGCAACGGGGCTGTGAAATCTGCGCTGTTCGACTTGTCCTTTGCCACGGCTTTTACCACTCCCCAATGTGGGACAATCGCACTTACTTAGACCATTTAGCGCAAACAGCGCCTTGCGTCAGCTATCGTAGTCGATCGCGTGCCGCAGTTGCTTTTCGTATTCCAGTGCCTTGCCTGTGCCAAGGGCCACACAGTTCAAACTTTCGTCGGCAATTGACACAGCCAATCCTGTTTGCTCGCGCAAAGCCAGATCAAGATCACCCAACAAAGCGCCTCCGCCTGTCAACATGACACCACGATCCACAATGTCCGCGGCCAAATCAGGTGGCGTGGTTTCCAGCGCGGTCATGACCGCTTCGCAGATTTGCTGGACAGGTTCTGCCAAGGCTTCCGCGATTTGGGCCTGTGTCACCTCGATCTCTTTTGGCACACCATTTAGAAGGTCGCGCCCGCGAATTTGCATAGACGCACCGCGTCCATCATCGGGCATACGCGCTGTGCCAATAGACGTTTTGATGCGTTCCGCTGTGGTTTCACCCACCAGCAAATTCTGTTGGCGGCGCAGATAAGAAATCACGGCTTCATCCATGCGGTCGCCACCCACCCGGACAGAGCGCGCATAGACAATGTCACCAAGTGACAAAACCGCCACCTCGGTGGTCCCGCCGCCGATATCAACGACCATGTTGCCAGTCGGATCGGTGATGGGCATCCCTGCGCCAATTGCCGCCGCAATCGGTTCTGCAATCAGACCAGCACGCCGGGCACCCGCAGACAAAACAGATTGCCGGATGGCGCGTTTTTCAACGGGTGTCGCGCCGTGGGGGACGCATACAATGATCTTGGGTTTAGAAAAGGTAGAGCGTTTGTGCACTTTGCGGATGAAATGCTTGATCATCTCTTCGGCCACATCGAAATCGGCGATCACACCTTCGCGCATTGGCCGGATGGCTTCGATTGATCCTGGGGTTCTGCCAAGCATCAGTTTCGCGTCTTCGCCAACAGCCAAAACTTTCTTCTGGCCGTCTTTCACATGATAGGCCACAACAGAAGGTTCTGACAGGATCACACCGCGACCCTTCACATAAACCAACGTGTTGGCGGTCCCCAGATCGATTGCCATATCGGACGAAAATAATCCGCCCAGTCCATTTAAAAATGCCATTCGCCCTTGGTACCCCACCTAACAGACATCGGTGATTTGCCCGCGACTCTACGATAGTGCGAACCGTCTGTCTTATAGGAGGTACGCACGGGTGGTAAAAGAGCCGATGACCATTATTCAGCACGAACCTGCCAGCAAGTCGATTTTGACCTCACGTTTTGCTCCGCTTTGATCAAGTTCGTGTACCACAGAATAATTTCTGTTGGTTGGTTGTTAATAAGACATCACACAAGACCATGTGTGCATAAAGACTGAAATCTGGGGAGGATCACATGATTCCTAACATCTTCAAATTCGCCGCCGTGGCTGCGTTCGCATTGGCGAGTTCGGTATCGGCAGAAAACTGGACGCTCGATGAAAGCGCATCGCAGCTGACATTTGGATCGGTCAAAAAAGATACGATTGGTGAAAGCCACAGCTTTAGTAGATTAAGCGGCACAGTTGCAGGTGACGGAGCCGTGAGCTTGGACATCGACCTGACAACTGTCGAAACCAACATCGATGTCCGGAACGAAAGGATCACCGAGCATGTCTTCAAAGGCATCAAAGCAGCCACATTATCGGGCGAGATCGACATAGATGCGGTCAAGTCTCTTGCTGTCGGTGCGTCGACGCTTGTCGACATGGAAGGCGCGTTGTCCTTTCTTGGTGCAAGCCTTGATATCGAAACAGAAATGTTCGTCGTTCGAATTTCTGACACCCAGGTTTTGGCGACAACAAACGACATGATCTGGATCAGTGTCGAAGACGCTGGTATTACTGCGGGCGTCGACAAGCTTATGGAACTGGCCAGTTTGCCAGGTATCACACGGGCCTTTCCTGTGACTGCTCGTTTGATGTTCAACATGGACGAGAAAAAAGCGGAAGTTGCTCCGGCAAGTTCCACGGGCGAGCAAGATGGCACTCAACTCACTGCCGCTGTTGCCGCGGGCGATGCGGCAGCAGGTAAGAAAGTTTTTAGAAAGTGCAGATCGTGCCATTCCGTTAAGGAAGGCAAGAATGGCGTTGGCCCAAGTTTGTACAATGTCGTTGGCGCAGAGGCAGGAAAAGCCGAGGGGTACCGTGGGTATTCCAATGCGTTGCAGTCCGCGGGCGTTGTTTGGGATAGCGCGTCTTTGACCGCATTCTTGACCAAGCCCAGAGACTATATTCCGGGGACAAAAATGTCGTTCGCTGGACTGAAAAAGGAAGAGGATATTGTGAACCTCTTGGCGTACCTTAAGAGCCCGTAATGTAAGGTGAGCTTCAGCTCACGTTACGAGAAAAAAACGCGCCAAGTCCTGGCGCGTTTTCAATGTTGGGGGCGTGAGCTGAAGCTCACCCTACAGATTAATTGGCATCCGTGTAGCGAACGGTTTTTGTATCATATCCAATTTCCGTCGTTTCGCGACGGATCAGCAGTCTGTTCAAGGCGTTCACATAGGCCTTTGCTGATGCCACAACGGTGTCAGTATCCGCAGACTGACCTGTCGCTGTTTTTCCGTCTTCTTCCATCCGCACAGAAACAGTGGCTTGCGCATCGGTGCCTTCAGTCACTGCATGGACTTGGTAAAGTTGCAAATGGGCTTGGTGTTTGAACAGCGCTTTGACGGCATTGAAAGTGGCATCAACGGGGCCGTCTCCGGTGGCCTGAGTGCTGCGATCTTCGCCATCAATTTCCATCACGAGGTCCGCTGTTTGCGGTCCTTCGGTTCCACAGACAACTTTCAGCGATTTGATCTTTAAGCGGTCTGATTGTTCACCTGCGGCGTGGTCGCGCATCAGCGCAATCAGGTCATCATCAAAGACTTCTTTCTTGCGATCGGCCAATTCCTTGAACCGCACAAAGATGTCTTTCAATTGATTGTCACCCAGTTCAAACCCCAAATCCGCCATTTTGGCGCGCAGCGCGGCCCGACCCGAGTGTTTACCCAATGGCAAGGAGGTTCCGGCAATACCCACATCCTCGGGGCGCATGATTTCAAACGTTTCTGCGTTTTTCAGCATACCGTCTTGGTGGATACCCGACTCATGCGCAAAGGCGTTTTTGCCGACGATGGCTTTGTTGAATTGCACCGCAAAGCCCGACACTGTCGAAACGCGGCGCGAAATATGCATGATCTTTTTGGTATCGATACCTGTTTGGAATGGCATGATGTCATTGCGCACTTTCAGGGCCATCACGACTTCTTCTAGTGCTGTATTCCCAGCCCGTTCGCCCAACCCGTTGATTGTACACTCAATCTGTCGCGCGCCGGCTTCGACAGCTGCCAAAGAATTGGCGGTCGCCATACCCAGGTCGTTGTGGCAGTGGGTGGCAAACACCACGTCCGTTGCACCGGGAACATCTTCAATCAAACGCTTGATCAGATCCGCGCTTTCACGGGGTGCCGTGTAGCCGACAGTGTCTGGAATGTTGATCGTAGTCGCGCCAGATTTGATGGCGATTTCGATGACGCGACACAAATAATCGTATTCTGTGCGGGTCGCATCCATTGGCGACCATTGCACATTGTCACACAGATTGCGGGCATGGCTTACGGTTTGCTCGATCCGTTCGGCCATTTCGTCTTTGTTCAGGTTCGGAATCGCCCGGTGCAAGGGTGAGGTTCCGATAAATGTGTGAATGCGCGGAGACTTGGCATGTTTCACGGCCTCCCAGCATCGATCAATGTCACCGATTTGCGCCCGTGCCAGTCCGCATATTGTGGAATTTACGGCATTTTGGGCGATTTCGGATACCGCGGCAAAGTCACCTTCGGATGCAATCGGAAACCCTGCTTCGATGATATCTACGCCCATCTCGTCCAAAAGCGATGCGATTTCCAGCTTTTCGGCGTGTGTCATTGTTGCGCCGGGGCTTTGCTCGCCGTCACGCAGTGTCGTGTCAAAGATCAGTACGTGATCCTGTTTCGTCGTCATTTTGAAAACTCTCTTTTGTGTCTAGTCCGTCTTGGGTGCGATCAGGAAACCTCTGAGCGGACGCAGCCCTAGGGCACGCTCAGAGGCGGACTAGAAGCAGGAGGCCAAGCAAAGGCGCACGCAAAGCGTGGCGGGATGCGATATGGGAACCTCGTGTCATGGGCGCAAAGATATACTCAGGCTGTACCGAATGGGAAGCGATTTTTCTGAACAATTTCCAGAATGGGCGCTTTGCCGGCGTCTTTAATATGGACGCTGGCGCCTGAACCGCTAGGTCCGTTCGTATGGAACGTGTTTTGGTTATAGGGGCATCAGGCGGAATTGGTGCTGCGCTGTCGGATGGGCTGCGCCATCAGGGTTTTGATGTTGTTGCGCGGTCTCGGTCACAAGACGGGTTTGACATAACGGACGAAAAGTCAGTGGTGGAAGGCCTAAAAGGTCTTAGCGGATTGGCAGGCGTCATTGTCGCAAGCGGCGCTTTGGTGATTGACGGAGCGGAGCCGGAAAAGAGCATCCGCGCGATATCGAAGCAAGCAATGTTGGATCAATTTGCGGTAAATTCGATCGGGCCCGCCTTGGTTCTGAAACATGCGCAAAGGATCCTGCGTCGCGATGGCCGGTCGGTCTTTGCCGTTTTAACGGCGCGTGTTGGATCCATCGGCGATAACCGGTTGGGCGGGTGGATCAGCTATCGCGCGGCCAAGGCAGCTGCTAATCAAATTGTGCGCACGGGCGCGATTGAGTTGTCACGCTCGCATCCAAAGAGCATTTGTGTGGCGATCCACCCTGGTACTGTCAAAACACCGTTTACCGAAAATTACGCGGGCCACCATCCGACAGTCGAGCCCAAAGAGGCTGCGTCAAATATTCTGAATGTTCTAAGTGCGTTAAACGCAAAGGACACAGGAAAATTTTATGACTGGGCGGGGTCCAAAGTTCCTTGGTGAGTCATCGTGATCAGTTTCTTTAGAGCGAAATTAGTGGCCACACATTACGGACTTAAGACGCTGTTGCCAAAGGCAGCTTACAAGAACCGCTGAACGTTCAACCAAATTGGATAAAGACCAACCTATTTTGCGTCCGAACGTTTACAATTTTTTCGTTTTCTCAGCGCCATCTAGGGGGATGAAACGTTTTCTTGTATTGATTGCTGCATTTTTCGCGGCACCGTTGTCGGTCTCTGCTGAAACAGAGACAGCGCCAGCATGTGGTTTGCCATATCCGGTTATCGAGTTGATGCACTTTGTCACCGAAGCGACTGAATTTACAACTTCAATCAGTGGAATCGCCCAGGGCCGTTTAGGAATGGCACTGGAAAAGATCGAGGTGAGAGAGCTTGACGTCATGGTCGGTGAAAAGCTGGGGTCAGACGCAGGATCGGCTTTGGACAGTTTGATGGTGCAAGCCTATGCATTGGTTAATGGTGAGGCTCCTCCGGAAAAAGGTGATGTCACCCGATATACGATGATCCTTGACCAAGGTGGCCGTGAACCTTGCAAAGTGCACGATGCGGCAATGGAAGGCGACGACTTACAGAGTGACGATGCCGACATTAATGCCGAACATCAGGAGGACACGCAGACAGATGCAACGCATTCTGCAGGTGAGGCTGAACACCACGGCGAAGACGAAACTCATCTTGCGACTGTTGTGAAAGACGATGTTCACGAAAACGGCGATCACGATCTTGACGGTCACGACGCACATCATGCCGCGTCAGGGGCTCATACTGAACCCACGATGTTGGCAGGTGGGCATGTTCCCAACCACACACACGAAGACCCCAACGCTTGGCTGGTCGACGCGGCGATAATCGCTGTTGGAACGCTGTTCGGGTTGTGGTGGGTATCGCAATATCTTGCATTTCGGTTTGGCAAAAAAACTTGCGATATCCCAATGCGTTTACGGATCGAAGAAGAAGACGTGATGGGAAATGCCATTTTGTTGAAACGCAAAGGGGTCGAATTCCAGTCAAATGCTGAAAACACGATCGAGATGTTTTCAAAGGTCAACGCAGAATTGCCTCATGCGATCACACTGACCATTGGGTCATTGCGTCTTGCTGGGGCCATCCAATGGATTTCGTCAGGGGACGCGAAAATTGATTTTGATCGACCTTTGTCGGTTTGGCAATTTCAGTCCGCTTTGGACGCGTCTCTTGAGGAAAGCAAGCCCGCGAAAGCAAAGGTTGCGAAACCGCAAAAACCTAAGACTTTGGGTCGACTTGGTTCTCTTTTCCGGCGGCGTTCATCTGAGACAGTGTCTGTCGCGGAGTAAGGGCTTCGGGCGATACGTTTAAATCCAGAACCGCCCCAGTTGGTGACGCCAGCGCCCGATCAAATGCGGCGGCGAAATCATCAGTTGTTTCAACACGTTCGCCATGAAACCCATAAGCCCGAGCCAGCGCAGCGAAATCTGGGTTCGTTGACATGGTGGTTCCCGACACCCGGTCAGGATAGGTCTTTTCCTGATGGGCACGGATGGTTCCATAAATCCCGTTGTTCACAATCAGAATAATGGGCGCAGCGCCCGCTTGCGTTGCGGTTGCAAGCTCTTGGCAGTTCATTTGGAAGTCACCGTCTCCGGCAAAGCAAACAACGCGCCGGTTCGGGAACGCCACTTTGGCAGCAATGGCAGCAGGAACACCATATCCCATTGCCCCGGATTGGGGCGCAAGCAAACGGGCTTTAGGTCCATATGCTATGAACTTGTTCGGCCAGACCGTGAAATTGCCTGCCCCATTCGTCAGAACGACGTCTTCGGGTAGGATGTCGCGCAAATGGGCAGTGACCCGCGCCATGTCCACGGGCGATGGTTGCAGCGGAGCGTCAAAGCTGGCTTCGTATGATGCCCGCGCTTTGGCCCGCCACGCGGCCCAGTTTCCGGATACCGGTGACAAATGTGCGGCAAACTCATTGGACCCTGATAGAATGCCCAAGTCCGGTTGATAAATTTTGCCGATCTCTCCGTCTGATGGATGTACATGGATGATTGTCTGCAGCGGAACAGGAACATCGAACAACGTATATGCGCCTGTTGTCATCTCTCCGAACCGGATCCCGACCGCCAGAATTGTGTCCGCATCTCTGATAAGATCAGCAACGTAAGGCGGCATTCCCACACCCGCTTCGCCGCAATAGGTATTGGCCGTGTTGTCATAGCGGTCCTGATATCGGAACGCTGCCAGCACCGGAATGTCGGACGCCTCGGCGAACGATTTTAACGCGTTACATCCGTCTTCTTTCCAATCGCCGCCACCCGTGATGATGAGCGGGCGTTTTGCGTTGCTTAGCAAAGCATGCGCTTGTTCCAAGGCCTTGGAGGACGGAGCGGCCTCGCATATCAGCGGTGCTTTTGTTAGTGGCGCTGCCGTCGTCGTGGCGGTTAGCATGTTTTCGGGCAATGCAATGACAACCGGGCCGGGACGCCCTGTGCAAGCAGTTTTCCAAGCGCGGGCCAACACTTCGGGAATTCGCTCCACGTGGTCAATTTGAACAGCCCATTTCGCCATCGTGCCAAACACTGCCCGATAGTCGAGTTCCTGAAACGCTTCGCGCCCAATTTGGTCGGTTCCGACTTGGCCAACAAACAGGAGCATTGGGGCACTGTCTTGCATTGCAGTGTGTACACCGATGGATGCGTTGGTTGCACCGGGCCCACGTGTCACGAAACAAATGCCGGGTGAGCCCATTAGTTTGCCATAGGCGGCTGCCATAAAAGCAGCCCCGCCTTCGTTTCGGCACATGGTGAAGTCAAATTGCCCCTGGGTGTCGTGCAGCGCATCAAGTACATCCAGATAGCTTTCACCGGGAACGCCAAAGCTGTGCCGCGCACCCAGTGCCACAAGCGATTTTACAAGCAGGTGACCACCGCTTTGCATATGTATTGTCCTTTTGATGGAACAGAGAGCGCGGTCGCAGAAAGGGACTTAACCGCCTTCTTTTAAGGCCCCATTTTCCCATGTTCCGGACTCTTCTTGCCCGGTTGCATATCGCATTGTACCGACGCCAGCGCGTTTGCCATCAATGAATGCACCTTCATAGACATCACCATTTGCATAGGTGGCGACACCAGTGCCGCTGATTTGTCCATCGACCCAATCGCCATCGTATGAAAAGCCGCTGGACAGGGTGATTATGCCTCTGCCGTGGCGTTTTCCATCTTGGAAATTGCCGTTGTACACTGTTCCATCTGGATAAGAGGCCGTGCCAACGCCTTGGCGTTTTCCATCAGCCCAGGTGCCTTCATAGCGGTATCCGTCTGCATATGTGATGACACCATTGCCGTGGTTGCGCGCATCCTTGAAGTCACCCGTGTAGACGATACCGTTTGGATAGCTCGCAGTGCCGGATCCTTCGATCACACCCGCGACCCAATCGCCTTCATAACTCGCGCCGTCTGGATAGGTGATTTTACCCTGACCATCCGCCAAGTCGTCGCGAAAGCTGCCTTCATACACGGACCCATCTGGATACTTGATGCGGCCTTCGCCCTCGATTTTCCCAGCTGTCCAGTTGCCAGCGTATTCGTAGCCATCCGTTTTTGTGAATGTGCCCTGACCATGACGGCTGTCGTCTTCGAACGAACCGACATAGACATCACCATTGGCATAAGTCACTTTGCCTTCGCCGACCCGTTGACCTGCGACGAGATCACCTTCGTAAAGGTCGCCATTCGGGTAACTCAGTGACCCTTTTCCATCGATCTGGTTTTGAGACCACGTGCCCGTGTACACAAATCCGTCTGGCATTGTCAGCTTGCCAATGCCTGTACGTTCGCCTGTTTTTACTGCGCCGTCGTAAACAGCACCATCGGGATAGGTGATGACCGCGGTCCCGTCTTTCTCTCCGTCGACCCAATCGCCTTTGTATTCATAGCCCCCGGGGCTTTGCATCACGCCTTTGCCGTTGTGCTTGGCATTGCGAAAGCTGCCTTCGTAACGCACACCGTTTGCATAAAGAACGATACCTTGTCCGGTTATTGCGCCGTCCAGCCAATCGCCTTCATAGGTTCCGCCATCTGCAAATGTGATCTTGCCAAAGCCATGTGGGCGGCCTTTTTCAAAGTTACCTTCGTAAACAGATCCATTTGGAAAGCGGGCGACGCCTGCGCCTTTGATTTCGCCATTGACCCATTCGCCCGAGTATTCATACCCATTTGGCAATTTGTAGGTACCTTGGCCATGTTGAAGGCCACCGCTAAAGGTGCCTTCGTAGATGCCGCCTTCGTCATCTTGCTTGGTTTGAACAGAGTCTTGCTGCGCTGCCAGCGGCGCGGCAGACAATGCGAGGCAAAGTGTCAGCGCGATACGTTTCATGATTTTCCCGTTGGACATTTGTTTTAGTTGAACTGACGTTAGGCGACAGGACCGAAGCCCGCAACGTTTTTCAGCTTAATGTACACATTGTGACCGACTGTCTCAATTTCGTTGCGGATGCACGGGCGGGTTTCCTCTGCTGATCAGTCTGCTAAATGAAGTTTAATGACCTGGAGGCACCACAATGGCAGACCGTTTTCGCATCACATGCGGGCAGATGAATCCAACTGTTGGGGACATTGCGGGAAATGCAGCAAAAGCAAAGCACGCTTGGGATATTGGGCGTGACGCTGGCGCGGACATGGTGGCTTTGCCAGAAATGTTCATCGCCGGGTACAATGCGCAAGATCTGGTCATGAAGCCCGCATTTCACAATGCTGCGATGCAAGCGGTCGATGATCTTGCGGCGGCTTGTGCAGATGGTCCCACTTTGGCAATTGGTGGTCCATATGCAGAAGACGGGCAACTGTTTAACGCCTATTTCATCTGCAAAGGTGGCCGGGTGGTGACACGGGTTCTCAAACATAATTTGCCAAATGAGACGGTGTTTGACGAAGTTCGAATTTTCGATTCAGGACCACTTGGCGGCCCGTATTCCGTGGGCAACGCCCGCGTTGGTAGCCCCATTTGTGAAGATGCGTGGCATCCCGAGGTGTCTGAAACGTTGGAAGAAACAGGCGCCGAGTTTTTATTGGTGCCCAACGGTTCGCCTTATTACCGTGAAAAGTTTGATACCCGTCTGAATCACATGGTGGCGCGTGTCGTGGAAACAGGCTTACCCTTGATTTACCTGAACATGGTAGGCGGGCAGGATGATCAAGTGTTTGATGGTGGCTCCTTCGGTCTGAATCCCGGCGGAAACCTTGCCTTTAAGTGGCCCGTTTTTGATGAAGTGGTATCGCATGTTGATTTGGAACGTGGGGCAGATGGCTGGCGTATTGTTCCGGGCGAGATCGTCACAGACCCGGATGCTTGGGAACAAGATTACCGTGTGATGGTCACATCGTTGCGAGACTACATGGCAAAGACCGGGTTCAAGAAAGTGCTGCTTGGGATGTCCGGGGGAATTGATTCCGCATTGGTTGCGACGATCGCTGCGGACGCTTTGGGCCCCGACAATGTGCGTTGCGTTATGTTGCCGTCAGAATATACCTCTGATCATTCTTTAGAAGATGCCAAGGCCTGTGCCAATGCTTTGGGGTGTCGTTACGATTTCGTGCCGATTTCTGGGCCGCGCGCTGCTGTGACTGAAACTCTAGCCCCTGTCTTCGAGGGGACTGAACCCGGACTTACAGAAGAAAACATCCAATCGCGTCTGAGGGGATTGTTGCTGATGGCGATGTCCAACAAGTTTGGGGAAATGTTGCTGACCACGGGGAACAAATCCGAAGTGGCAGTGGGCTATGCAACTATCTATGGCGACATGTCTGGCGGCTATAACCCTATCAAGGACCTGTACAAGACGCGGGTGTTTGAAACATGCCGCTGGCGAAACGTGAACCACCGAGACTGGATGATGGGACCGGAAGGTGAGGTCATACCGGATCGCATCATTACAAAGCCGCCATCAGCCGAATTGCGTGAAGATCAAAAAGACAGCGACAGCCTGCCTGATTACCCAGACTTGGATGCTTTGCTAGAGATTTTGGTCGATCATAATGGATCTATTGCGGATTGTGTGGCCGCGGGCTTTGATCGTGCCGTGGCGCAAAAGGTCGAAAAGCTGGTTTATATCAGCGAATACAAGCGGTTCCAATCAGCCCCGGGGGCACGTCTTACCAAAGGTGCATTTTGGCTTGATCGCAGATACCCCATTGTGAACCGTTGGCGCGATCCAACATAGGGTTATGATTGCTCAGCTGAAAATTAGAACGCCTTTTTGCTAATATTCGGTAACAGATGAAATCTCTGTTAATACAGATGTGTTTAAAGTCCCTAACTCTCCACCCTTGGGACTATGGATGCGGCTTTTCCTTCTAACAACAGTGATCATGATGATCTGTTCCGTGGCATCCGCGGAATGGTTGTCTTTGAATTCGATGTTGTCAGATGGAAATGCGCCTGCTCCGAATCTCAATCAAGGGGCGCAAGTTCCAGCGCGTCGCGTGGGCGAGGCTGCGCCGCATACCCCAGTGCAACCCCCCGCAAGACCGACAAACGCATTTTCGCAAGATGCGTCACGACAAGAAACGGGTGTTTTGAAAAACCGTCTGCAAGCGCCTGATACCGCAACGGCCTTGCGCCTGTCTGCCTTGTCGCAAATGGCGGAACGTATCCAAAATCGTCGACGTCAGGAAAGTTTGGCAGCAATGCCGCGTGGGTCCGACGCATTCCCGTCTGGCTCGCAAGTACGGCGTAATCCGCTGACCTTGCGCGAGATTCAGTATGCGGCAACTGCGTGGAATTACTTTCGCGCAGCCACGAATGCGGAAACAGGAATGGTGCGTTCAACGCTAAAATTCCCTTCGACCACGATGTGGGATCAGGGCGGGTATCTGTTGGCGTTGGTTGCAGCGCAACGGCTTGGATTGATCAGTCGGCCAGAGGCAATCGTGCGTGCGCGCAAGGTTATAAACAGCCTTGGCGAGATTGGGTTGGTCAATGGGCAGTTTCCCAACAAAGCTTACAATACCGAAACCTTACAAATGACGGATTACGCAAACCGTCCAGTTGCTGCAGGGATCGGATATTCTGCGTTGGACATCATGCGTCTTGTGTCCGGGATGGTCGCATTGGAAAACGCGTATCCCGAAGTGCGCCGTTTCAGTCAAAGTGTACGCCAGCAGTGGCCACTTGATACCTTGGTCTCAGAGGGCCGGTTCTGGAGCACGACCAGTGTTGGGCGCGCAGCAAATACGCCCTTGCAGGAAGGGCGAATAGGGTATGAACAATACGCGGGCCGTGTGGGTCTTTCCATTGGGATGGCAACAGAATTGTCTGCGTCTTATGGGCCCATCCTCAAATGGCAGGTGCATGATGGGGTGCCTCTGCCCGGTGATATCCGTGGTGCCAAAACCCATGGCGTGGACGCAGTCACGACGTCAGAGCCTTTTCTGTTAGAGGCCATCGAATTTGGGTGGCGTCCTGACTTGCGCCAGGTTGCGCTGGGCGCATATGTGGCGCAGGTGAACCGATTTGTGAACACAGGTCAGCTAACGGCGTTAAGCGAAGACCATATCGCGGGGCCACCATATTTTGCATATGATGGAATTCTGGTCGGCGATCGCCCGTTCGAGTCTGTGACCCCGGTTCGGAAAGTGGTCAATGACAAGCGCCGCATTTCGACCAAGGCTGCATTTGGTTGGTGGGCACTTGTTCCCAATGACTATGGCGAACTCTTGCTTGAGGCGGTATCTGTTCTGCAAACACCTGATGGCTGGAACGCTGGTCTGTTCGAGATCGACAATTCCCCGAACGAAATCGTCACTTTGAACACAAATGCCGTTGTTCTAGAGGCATTGCACTACAAAGCCCTAGGACCCATCGTTCAAGATTTTTGACAAGGCGTCACAAACTGGGTGCAACGCCTTGTCAGGTGAACTCAACCTGAATGCTTACAGCAGCAGTTGATACGTGTGCGGCACATAGTGGTAACCGTCGCCATTCGTGTCCACATATCCAAATGCTGGGAACGGCATATGGTAACCCGAGAATGCAATCTTGTCGGCTGACAGCATATCAAGGATTGTCTTACGTGTCGCCGCGGCGGCCGATTTGTCCATGTCAAATTTTACTTCCCAAGTTGGATGTGCAAGCGACCACACATAGTGGTTGGCGAAATCACCGCCCAACAACATTTGGGTGCCGTCGGAGTCCAACATGTATCCCATGTGACCGGGTGTGTGGCCAAACATTTCGACCGCTGTAATGCCGGATGCAACGCTGTCGCCACCTTTCACAAACGTCATTCTGTCTGCCAACGGTTTCACAATCGCGTCGAACCGGTCATTGCCCGCTTTGGCCCACGTATCAAACTCGACCTGACCTGTGACATAAGTGGCATTCGGAAAGGTTACCGCGTCGTCTGTCAGCAAGCCGCCGATATGATCGCCATGCATGTGCGTAATCACAACAACATCCACTTGGTCGGGCGTGTATCCCGCAGCGGCCAGTGTGGCTGTTGTACCTGCCCCGGAAAGGCCCGTATCGAACAGGATCAATTGACTGCCTGTGTTCACGATAGGGGGCTGGAAAAAGAACTGGGCGGAATCTGTTGGCAAACCAGCCTCTTTCGAAACAGTTGCAAAAGTTTCCGCGTCAACATTCATACCGAATATTGTCTGTGGATCTGGTACTGGCCGCGATCCGACCAACAGGTTTGTGACCTCAAAACTGCCAACTTTGACGCGCATGAATTGCGGAGGCTGGGCGCCAAGCAAAGGGGCATCGGCCCGAGCAGTAGTTGCTAAACTTGCCGCAAAAGGCATTGCTGCAGCACCTGCAAGGACAGCACGACGGGATATGTCTGATTTCGGTAAATGAGTCATGTGGGGATCTCCGCAATAAATCTGGATAAGACAATGATAGCGCGAATTGTGGACTTCTCACCTGCGGATGTGCAAACACGCCTGTTCATTTTTGCGCGAGTAGTCGCCGCGTACCTGTTATGAGGGTGTTTGGATCGGTTGTCGTGAAAACGAGCCGTTGGATAAACGTGTCCCGCGCTGAATTTCTGGACAAAGGCGCGCCCGTGTGAGAGATGGCGCGGGTCTGATCGGAGGCTTCCATGACCACCACACGTTTCGCACCATCCCCCACCGGGTATCTACATGTCGGCAACCTGCGCACAGCGCTGATGAATTACCTTATCGCGCGTCAAGCCGGGGGCTCGTTCATTTTACGGATCGACGATACAGATGCGACACGTTCAACCCAAGAATATGCGGATGCGATCCGTGAAGACTTGGAATGGCTGGGTCTGACATGGGACCAAGAGGAAAAGCAGTCTGATCGTTTGGACCGCTATGCAGCCGCAGCAGACAAGCTGCGTGACATGGGGCGGTTTTACGAAGCATTCGAAACGCCAACAGAGTTGGACCTGAAGCGCAAAAAGCAGCTCAACATGGGTAAGCCACCCGTGTATGACCGTGCGGCTTTGGCGCTGAGCGAAGACGCGAAGGCCGAAATGCGGGCCGAGCGTGGCAATGGCGTGTGGCGTTTCCAGTTGGATCACGAACGGATCAACTGGACGGACGGAATTTTGGGTGACGTGTCAATTGATGCAGCATCGGTGTCTGACCCGGTCTTGATCCGGGCCGATGGCCAAGTTCTGTACACAATCGCGTCCGTTGTGGATGACACCGATATGGGCGTTACACATGTTGTGCGTGGATCCGACCACGTGACCAACACGGCGACCCAAATTCAAATCATCAAAGCGTTGGGCGGAACCGTGCCAACGTTTGCGCACCACTCTTTATTGACGGGCCCGCAAGGGGAAGCCCTGTCAAAACGTTTGGGTACACTGGCGTTGCGGGACTTGCGCGAAGCTGGCGTTCAACCAATGGCGCTTCTCAGTCATCTCGCGCGGCTTGGGTCGTCTGATCCGGCCGAACTTCAGATGGATTTGCAGTCCTTGGTGGATAGCTTTGGCCTGTCCAAGTTCGGAAACACGCCGACCAAATTCAACGTGGATGATCTCTATCCTTTGACCGGGCGCTACTTGCAGGCTCTGCCTTTGGCGGACGTCGCAGACACAGTGTCCGGTCTAGGTGTGCCGGATGACCTGGCCGAAAAATTCTGGGGCGTATGTCGTGACAACATCGAAACGCTGAATGACCTTGAGGCATGGTGGACGCTTTGCCGCGACGGTGCCGAGCCGGTCATCGACGCTGACGATGCCGATTTTGTTGCCGAAGCGATGACGTTGTTGCCCGAAGGTCCCTATGATGACACGACGTGGGGAACCTGGACGGCGGCTGTGAAAGCCGAGACAGGGCGCAAAGGTCGCGGCTTGTTTATGCCGCTACGCAAAGCACTCACAGGGCAAAGCCACGGTCCGGACATGGGATCGTTTATGCCGCTGTTGCAGGTCATAAAAGCGAAGGCGTAACATCACGCTAAGGCTTACGGATTTCCGATCCCAGTGCGTGAAGCGTGGCATCGACGAAATCTGTCTCCTGGACTGTAAGGATTTGATGTCTCGGATAAAGTGGGGTCGCACGATCATTTAAGATTGGTGCGTCCCATCCGTCAGTGCTTTCCAGAAATGCCTCCGCCCCTTTGAAGCCGAATTCCTGGATATAGCCCTGTAAAACCACATCCAAATAACTCTGTAGAATTGGCAGCCTGTCCGCCGACGTTTGAAAGGTGGTTTCGGGAACCGCATAAATCGCGATGTCCAAAGCATTCGCATGCGTATGTTTAATCCGCGCGGGTTCATGAATGCGATCATAGGCTTCTTCACGTACATCAAGGGCATCCCAATCGGCGCCCGGCACTTCTGCAATCAGCCCGTCAATTTGAGAGCCTTCCGCGCGAACCCCTGTAAGATACGCGTAAGGCCGGGCAGGCGTGTCCACCCATGCACGTTTCCAACCATGCGCAGTCGCGTGCGATGCGTTCGGGTAAGTATGGGTGGCCCGGTTGACCAAGCTGCCATATCCAAAAAAGTAAGGATTGCTCATACGGCAAATGTTCACGCAGAGTTTGGTGTGTCAAGAAAAGACAAAGCATTGACGCGCAAATACTCTGTACCTATTGTCTTGATAACGTCGCAAACGGGAGAACCAGCATCGCTGGTGCCGAAGGAGCAACCGCCCCGGAAACTCTCAGGCCACAGGACCGTTTGTTGCGACAAAACTCTGGAGAGACCTTGCGGATAGGCAGGGCGCCGAAGGGATAACGATCTCAGGCGAAAGGACAGAGGGGGCACCGAAACCCTGCGCGACCGCGTAGGACTGGTGCCGAACGCAGCCAAAATGTTGCCGCCGGTTTTTGAAAAGGGGAACTGGATGGGCGATTTGGCCGTTACGCCACTGTATGATTTGCATCTGGAATTGGGCGCAAAAATGGTGCCCTTTGCGGGCTATTCTATGCCGGTCCAGTATTCTGCGGGCGTTATGAAAGAACATCTTCATACTAGAACGCAGGCTGGACTGTTTGACGTCAGTCACATGGGGCAGGTCTGGATAGATGGGCCCAGCTGGGAAAGCGTCGCTTTGGGTTTTGAAACACTTGTGCCGCAAGACGTCTTGGGGCTCCAAGATGGACGCCAACGCTATGGGTTTTTTACAAATGACGCGGGTGGCATCGAAGACGATCTTATGTTTGCGCGGCGTGGTGATCGGTTGTTTGTGGTCGTGAATGCTGCCTGTAAGCACCAAGATATTGCGCGCATGAAAACCGGATTGCCTTCGGACCTGGTTGTGACTGAAGTGACAGACCGCGCGCTTGTTGCTTTGCAAGGACCCAAGGCTGAAAACGTTCTGGGCGTATTTCACCCGAAAATTTCCGAAACGCGTTTCATGGACGTGTTTGATGTGTCTGTCCTGGGGCATACCGTCTGGGTGTCACGGTCCGGGTATACCGGTGAAGACGGCTTCGAACTTTCGATGCCCAGCGACGCAGCGACGTTGATTTGTAAGGCGCTGTTGGCAGATGACGCAGTTGAAGCAATTGGCTTGGGTGCCCGTGACAGCCTGCGGCTTGAAGCAGGCCTTTGCTTGTACGGCCATGATATCAATGCGACGACAACCCCGGTCGAAGCGGGTTTGAAATGGGCAATCCAAAAATCCAGACGGAATGCAGGTTCGCGCGCCGGTGGATTCCCCGGGTCCGATACCGTGCTGGCGCAAATGGATGGAAATAGCATACGTACCCGTATAGGTTTGCTGCCAGAAGGACGGGCCCCCATGCGCGAAGGCGTTGCCCTGTTTGCGACCGAAACAAGCGATACTGAACTTGGGCAAGTCACCTCTGGCGGATTTGGCCCATCTGTTCAGGCCCCAATTGCCGTGGGTTATGTCAGCTCAGATCATGCCACGATAGGGCAAACACTCTTCGGCGAAGTACGCGGCAAACGACTGCCCGTTACCGTTACCGAAATGCCGTTCATTCCACACACATTCAAACGTTGAACACGAAAAAAGGACATGCACATGAAGTATACTGAAGAACACGAATGGCTTTTGCCAGAAGGCGACGTCGTAATTGTTGGCATCACGACGCACGCGGCCGAACAGCTGGGTGACGTTGTGTTTATCGAATTGCCCGAAGTTGGCACCGAAATTACCAAGGACGAAGAAATCGTGGTGATCGAAAGTGTCAAAGCCGCGTCCGATATTCTTGCACCGATGGACGGTGAGATCGTCGAAGTAAACACAGCGCTCGAGGCGAACCCGTCTGCGGTGAATGACGACGCTGAAGGCGAAGCTTGGTTCTTTAAGATGAAACCTGCGGATCCAAGCGAGATGGATAACTTGATGGACGCGGCTGCGTATCAAGCCTTTATCGGATAATTTTTCCTTAGCATGACAGTGATTTACGGGGTGTCTTATGACTTTCGAACCGACTGAATACTTGCCTTACGACTTCGCCAATCGGCGGCATATCGGCCCGTCCCCTTCCGAGATGAGCGAGATGCTCAGCGTTCTTGGGGTTCCGTCTTTGGATGCGTTGATTGACGAAACCATTCCAAAAGGAATTCGCCAAAAAGAACCTTTGGACTGGGGCCGCGCATTATCAGAACGTGAATTGCTGCACCATATGCGCAAAACTGCGTCGAAAAACCAAGTTCTGACTTCTTTGATTGGACAAGGTTACTACGGGACGGTCACACCTCCGGCCATTCAACGGAATATCCTTGAAAACCCCGCGTGGTACACGGCGTATACCCCGTACCAGCCCGAAATTTCACAAGGACGATTGGAAGCGTTGCTTAACTTCCAAACTATGATCTGCGACTTGACGGGTCTGGACGTGGCCAATGCGTCATTGCTGGACGAAGCGACGGCCTGCGCCGAAGCGATGACAATGGCGCAGAGGGTGTCGAAATCAAAAGCAACGGCGTTCTTTGTGGATCAGAATTGCCATCCGCAAAACATCGCGCTTGTGCAAACCCGCGCGGCACCCTTGGGAATTGAAGTGATCATAGGCGACCCCAA
>CALHST010000031.1 GCA_938038825.1 uncultured Paracoccaceae bacterium
AAGACGCCTTTATTGACAAAGGTTTAGAAGAGTATAGTGGCTCTTTGCGACGCAAGCTTTTGCTTGGCGTATACATCGTGCCGGTGCTGCTTGTGGCGCTGATTGTGTACCTTACGAATTTCGCCTGATCAGGAGGGGCGCAACGATGACGATGATCAAATGGGTCTTCATAGTGACGTTCTGGGCGCTGGTTGCAGCGTTCTTTCATTACACGCTGCCACAAAAAGATATTGTGCGGGTCACAGATACAGAAAACCGGCGGATCGACTTTGGTGAGAATTCACTGTTTTGGTCAGGGCCGGATGCAGGCAATGATGCAACCACTACCAACCGCGATGTTTTCTTTATTCAAACCGTGCGCGAAAATGGCGATCCGCTGGTGTATCGCAATGAGGATACGGGCTGGAATTGGCCACCGTATTTCAAGTTTGACACGCAAAATTTGCAGACCCAAGCGGCGGATCTCAAGTCCACTCCAGAATCCCCGAAATGGGCGCTGATGACGCACTATGGTTGGCGGATTGTGTATTTCTCGATCTACCCAAACGCGATTTCGATTGTGCCGATCGAGGATCCGAAAGCAGGCAAGCCAATTCCGTGGGTGAACATCGCGATCCTCACGGTTTTCGCGGCGATCTTTTATGGGATTTGGGTGCGCTGGCGGCGGTTCCGTCAAAAGCGGATCGATCCGACATTGGAAGAATGGCAAGACAACCTAGAAGCCGCTGGGGACGCCGTGACAGAGCGCGGTGGGCGGTTTCGGCGGTGGATTAACACCTGGCGCGCGCAGTAATTTGGCAAACGCAGCGTTCGGTGTTGGTTTGGGCGTCCGCGACCAAACCGGCGTTTCGACACTATTTCCTTCACATTTTGCTGTCTGTATTGCGTCAGTGTAATCGGGCGCAAGTCGACAAATGGGTGCCTGTGGAGAGCTGATCTTAAGGTGTGTGCGTCGGTGCCACATCCGGAGGCTGGTCGCGGTTCTTAAGTTTGTCGTTGCAGGCGTCTTGTTGGACATGTGCAAAATACAGGAACACGGCTGTGCATAGAAATGCACCCGATGCTCTTGGATCACAGAAGTTAATGTCCTAGCATCCGCTTGCGGCACACGGGGTTCAATGCAAAATATGCAAAAATTCGCTTTGGGTACTGGGTGCCCTCGACCGCTTTGAAAAGGGAGATAAACATGACAAACAGCTCATCCGTATTTCGGATTTTCGGGGGTGCCGTTGCTGCTGCCACGATGGCGACAAGCGCATTCGCGCAGGACGTGACACTGAAGCTGCACCACTTTTTGCCAGCGCAAGCCAATGTTCCAAAACTGGTTCTGGACGTGTGGGCCGATAAGGTTGAGGCCGCATCGGACGGGCGCATCAAAGTGGATCGGTTCCCAACGATGCAGCTGGGTGGGAAGCCACCAGAGTTGATCGACCAGGCCATTGATGGTGTGGCGGATGTTGTTTGGACAGTGGTGGGCTATACGCCGGGCCGTTTCCCAACAACCGAAGTGTTTGAGCTACCGTTTATGGTGGAAGATGCGCGCGCGGCGTCCTGTGCGTATTGGAAAATGTTCGAAGAACATATGGCTGCTGACGAATTCCAGAACGTCAAAATCCTGGGCACATGGGTGCATGGTCCGGGTATGTTCCACACGGCGGACCCGGTTGAGTCTCCGTCTGATCTGCAGGGTATGAAAATTCGGGGTGGATCACGGCTGGTGAACAACTTGCTGACGGCTGCGGGTGCTACACCTGTGGGTATGCCGGTTCCGGCGGTTCCAGAAGCCCTGTCCAAAGGTGTGATCGACGGCACCACCATTCCTTGGGAAGTGACGCCTGCGTTGAAGATCCCGGATCTAGTGGAAAACCACACAGAATTCGAAGGCACGGCACTTTATACGCTGACCTTTGTTTTGGCGATGAACCAGGACAAGTACAACAGCATGCCCGATGATCTGAAGGCGGTTGTGGATGCCAATTCCGGCTTGGACTTTTCGGTCTATGCCGGTGGCACCCAGGCGGATGCGGATATCCCCGCGCGGGTCGTGGCTGTTGAAAACGGCAACAACATTATCACCATTTCGGACACGTCCGAGTGGCAGTCTTTGGTGAATCCAATCATCGACACCTGGATTTCTGATGTAGGTGCCAAAGGCATTGACGGTCAGGCGCGTATTGATCAAGCCCGCGCCTTGATGGGTGGCGAGTGTAAAGGCATCACTGTTCAGTACTAAACACATCTCCTGCGGCTGGCATGATCTGGCCGCAGGGATCCCCGGGAAGAGGCGCTGAATATGTACCGCATCGTAAACAAGCTGGCGCATGGTTTCGCGCTGCTTGGCGGAGTGGTTTTATCACTCATTATCTTATTGACCTGTGCGTCGGTTCTGGGGCGTTCGATCAATTCCATTCTGCACAATGACTGGCTGCAAGAGGTTATGCCGGGCATTGCAGGTGCTTTGCTGGCCACGGGCGTTGGCCCGGTGGATGGGGATTTCGAAATTGTGGAATCTGGCATGGCCTTCGCGATTTTTGCGTTTTTGCCGTTGTGCCAGCTGCATGCGGCGCATGCGTCTGTTGATATTTTCACCTCGGCCTTGCCGGTTCGGATCAATCAAATCATGCGCGCGGTGATCGAGGCGGTGTTTGCGGGGGTACTGATCCTGATCGCCGTGCAGCTTGGGTCGGGCATGATGTCCAAGTTTAGTTCCGGTCAGACGACGTTTTTGCTGCAATTTCCAGTTTGGTGGTCCTATGCCGCGAGCCTGACCGGTGCCTGGGTGGCGGCTGTGGTCGGGGTTTATGTCGCTGCGATGCGCATGATCGAAGGGCTGACCGGGCGCGCGATGTTGCCCAGCGATGCAGGAGCAGCCCATTGAGCGATCTTATGATTGGGGTGCTGTCCTTTCCCGCCCTTTTGACGCTGATCTTTCTGCGGGTGCCCATCGGGCTCAGCATGTTTTTGACGGGCCTTGTTGGGTTGGTGCTGATTACGGGCGAAACGACAATTCCGTTTGCCCGTTTGAAATCAGAAACCTACACGACATTTTCCAGCTATTCCCTGTCGATTGTTCCTATGTTCCTGTTGATGGGGCATTTCGCAACCTTGGGCGGGATGAGCCAAGCCTTGTTCAAAGCGGCAGAGGGCTGGCTGGGGCATCGCAAGGGTGGCGTGGCAATGGCCTCGGTCGGGGCCTGCGCGGGCTTTGGGGCGATTTGCGGATCGTCCTTGGCGACAGCTGCCACGATGAGCCGGGTCGCGTTGCCAGAGTTGAAACGCTATGGCTATTCAGGCGGTTTTTCGACGGCGACCTTGGCCGCCGGGGGCACATTGGGCATTTTGATCCCGCCCTCGGTGGTGTTGGTGATCTATGCGATCCTGACGGAACAGAACATTGCAAAGCTGTTTCTGGCGGCGTTTATCCCCGGCATCATTGCGGCCCTTGGATATATGGCGGCCATTTCCGTTTATGTGCGCATCAATCCGGGTTCAGCCGGAACACGGCCTCGGGTGCCTTATGCTGATCGGTTGCGGGCGCTGCTTGATGTGTGGCCTGTGTTGTTGGTGTTCTTCTTGGTTGTGGGTGGCATCTATCTGGGTTGGTTCACCCCAACGGAAGGCGCGGCTGTGGGAGCTTTTGGCACTGGGCTGATCGCTTGGATGTCGGGTGGTTTGACGCGCACGACCCTGTCCGAGAGTTTTTATGTCACGGCGCGCTCATCCGCGATGATCTTTTTCATTGTGCTGGGGGCGGCGTT
>CALHST010000032.1 GCA_938038825.1 uncultured Paracoccaceae bacterium
CCTTCTGCTTCTGCAACGTCTGTCAGGTCTGTCAGCAGGCCCGCTTCGATCAATTCTTCGGCTTGGCGGCCATGGTTCAACTGCGTCGCACCCATTGGGTCACCACCGATGATACGGCTGATGATAATTGGGCGGGCTGTGCCACCGGATCCGGCAATCGCACCGTCGATCCAATTGTGGTCTGTGCCTTCGTTGAACGCTTTGGCCAGCTCGGTGACCGCTGCGGCTTCGCCGCCGGATGTCCACCAATGGGTCACTTCAAGGTCTGCGGCCTGGACTGCACCGGCGCTTACAAGCGCCGTCGCCGCTAGGAATTTTGCACAACGTTTCATCAGTTCTCCTCCCAAACTATATCGTTATAGATTGTTACTGTAACGATTTAGAAATTTACTTCAAGTCGTTTACATTCGCGATTGTGATGCTGTAATTTGGACCAATACCGTGTGCATAGAAGCCCGTTTTTACTGACAAAAACGGATGCTGCATGATTGACAGTGCGTCTGGGATCGCAGACTGCCTTGTTATTCGCATCGGCCAAGGGAGGGGCCTGCACAATGACCGCAGGAAAGAATCGCCCGACGCTAAAAACAATTGCCGAGCTGTCCGGGCTGGCGGTGCCAACAGTGTCGCGCGCCCTAAACGATGCGCCGGATATCGGGGCCGAAACCAAGCGACGCGTGCGCGAAATTGCCACGCGTATTGGGTATGTTCCAAATCGGGCAGGGTTGCGGCTGCGGACAGGAAAGACAAACGTCATTTCCTTGGTTCTGGGGGCCGAAAACGACATATCGGATCACATGGGGCAATTGGTGTCATCAATTGCGCAAGCGCTGCGCGAAACCCGCTACCACATGATCGTCACACCGTATTCACCCAGCGAGGATCCGATGATCCCTGTGCGCTATATCGTCGAGACGGGGTCAGCGGATGCAGTGATTTTGAACCGGATCGAAGTGGATGATGCGCGCGTTGCGTGGCTGATGGATCGGAAATTCCCGTTTGCCACCTATGGGCGGACGAAATGGCGAGACCAGCACGCCTATTTTGATTTCGACAACCGGTCTTATGGGCGCAAAGCAGCCCAAAGCCTTTTGGAGCGCGGCTTTCGCAATATCGTTTTGCTGTCACCGCCGCTGGATCAAAACTATGCGCAGGACATGCGGGCCGGGGTCGAAGACGTTGTGCGCGGTACAGGCGCAAAGTTTTCGATCGTCACAGGGGTTACGTCCGATGACGGTGGCGAAGCGATCAAAGACCGCATCGCGCATTTGTTAGCAGAACGCCCCGAGATTGACGGGATCATTACGTCTTCTGCTACCACAGCGATGTTCTCTGTTTTGGGCGCGGAAAGCTGTGGGCGGTTTGTTGGGCCCGAATTAGGGCTGGTGGGCAAGCAGGCTCTGCATTTCCTGCCGCATTTTCGCAAGCATATCATTGCCATAGACGAAGACGTCTACGATGCAGGTCGGTTTTTGGCGCAAGCGGCCATTCAGGCCATTGAAAAGCCAGATCTGGAACCGATGAAGCGTTTGATTTCCGCCGATTAGCAGCCGTTATTGCACTGCTGTGTTGATGGCGGTGGATAGCCTGTCGACCAAAGTTCCGATCTGATCGTCGGTGATGATAAAAGGCGGGGCCAGCAGCACGTGGTCGCCGCGTTGTCCATCGACGGTGCCACCCATCGGATAACAGATCAGCCCTGCGTCAAACGCGGCCTTTTTGATCTTGGCGTGGAGTTTGCGAGAGGGATCAAAGGGGGCTTTTGTGTCCTTGTCTTCAACCAGTTCCAGCCCGCGAAACAACCCGCGCCCGCGGATATCGCCGACATGGGGATGTTGTCCGAAGGCGGCGTTTAGTGCTTCTTGCAGGGTTTCGCCCTTTGCGGACACACCCGCCACTAGGCCGTTATCCACCAACCGTTCGACGACGGCCAACGCGGCCGCACATGCCGTGGGGTGGGCGAGGTAGGTGTGCCCATGTTGAAAGAACCCAGACCCCCGCGCAATCGCGTCGTGAATTTTGCCCGTACACAGCATCGCCCCAATCGGCTGGTATCCCGCGCCCAATCCTTTGGCGATGGCACAGATGTCGGGCGCAACACCGTCGTGCTCGCAGGCAAACAGGGTTCCAGTGCGCCCCATGCCGCACATCACTTCGTCCAGGATCATCACAATCCCATGTGCGTCACAGATCGCGCGAACCGCTTTGAAATAGCCTTCAATCGCAGGCACCGCGCCCAATGTTGCCCCGACGACAGGTTCTGCCACATAGGCCATGATCGTATCGGCCCCATGCTTGGCAATCTCGGCTTCCAGCTCGGCCACCAGTTTGGCAAGGTAATCCGCATGTGTGTCGCCAGGCTCTTGTTCGCGATAGGCGTACACAGCAGACACGTGACTGACATCCATCAACAGCGGTGCAAAAGGCGCGCGGCGCCACGCATTACCACCTGTTGCCAGCGCGCCCAAAGTATTCCCGTGATAGCTTTGACGTCGCGCAATAATGCGTGTGCGTT
The DNA here is from genome assembly GCA_938038825.1 of uncultured Paracoccaceae bacterium. Classification (GTDB taxonomy): domain Bacteria; phylum Pseudomonadota; class Alphaproteobacteria; order Rhodobacterales; family Rhodobacteraceae; genus Aliishimia. Next base: position 2,516 of record CALHST010000032.1, read on the forward strand.
CTGGCTGGCCGATTTCGATGACATATTGGCGCGCAAGTTTCAACGCGGATTCCATGGCCTCGGACCCGCCGGATACCAGATACACCTTGTCCAAATCGCCCGGGGCCAATGCGATCAAGCGCTCTGCCAAAGCCTCGGCAGGGGAAGAAGACAGAAATCCGGTATGTGCAAAGGCGACCTGATCCAACTGGGCCTTGATCGCGGCTTTTACATGGGCGTCCGAGTGCCCCAAACAGGACACTGCCGCGCCGCCTGATCCATCCAAATACGCTTTTCCCGCCTGATCATACAGGTAAATCCCATCGCCATGAGAGACGACCGGAGGCTGCGACAGGCTGGAGCGATGAAAAACGTGGGACATTTGGGCGACTCCGACATTCTGATAAATGTTACCCTAGCGGGCCTTGCGAAAAGGGAAAGATACTGTTCTTCTACCTAGGCAAGAGCCTGCAATCGACGGGCTTGTGAATTAGGGAGATTTACGATGAAAAATCTGACACTCGGTTTGGGTATGGCGTTTGGCCTTGCCTTTGGCGGCGCGGCCAGCGCGCAAGAATTCATTTCCATCGGAACAGGGGGCGTGACCGGCGTTTACTATCCAACTGGCGGCGCCATCTGCCGTTTGGTCAACAAATCCCGCAAAGAGCACGGCATTCGCTGTGCCGTGGAATCCACAGGCGGGTCTGTTTACAACATCAATACGATCAAAGCAGGCGAGCTTGAATTTGGTGTGGCACAGTCCGATTGGCAGTATCACGCGTATAACGGCACATCCAAATTCTCGGACAATCCATTCCCAGATGTACGGGCCGTCATGTCAGTACACCCCGAGCCTTTCACATTGCTTGTGCGCGGTGACAGCGGCATCAAAAGCTTTGGTGAAATCAAGGGCAAGCGCGTAAACGTGGGTAACCCCGGTTCCGGTCAGCGCGCAACAATGGAAGTTGTCATGGATGCGTTTGGCATCGGCATGGGCGATCTGGCCTTGGCGACAGAGTATAAAGGCTCTGAAATGGCCAAGCAGCTGTGTGATGGCAACATTGATGCGATGATCTATACCATCGGTCACCCAGCAGCGGCGATCAAAGAAGCAACCACAACTTGTGATGTGGATCTGATCAATGTTGAGGGCGCGCCAATCGACAAGCTGGTCGGCGACAACCCTTATTACCGCGTGGCGACGATTCCGGGTGGCATGTATTCGGGTAATGATCAGGAAACCACAACGTTTGGTGTTGGCGCGACATTCGTGACCTCGGCCAATGTGTCCGATGATGTGGTGTATATCGTTGCCAAGTCCGTGATGGAAAACATCGACGACTTCAAGCAACTGCACCCTGCATTTGCCAATCTGGATCCTGCACAGATGGTCAAGGACGGTTTGTCCGCACCTTTGCACCCAGGTGCTGCAAAAGCCTATAAAGAACTTGGTCTTATCGACTGATATTCACGTGGTGGGCGACATTGGTTGCCCACCAATTTCACACGAATTTGGGGGTGGCGATCATGATCCGATGGGCAAGTTTGACATGTTTGGCAATGACCCTCGCAAGCAGCGCGTTTGCCCAAAGCTGCGGCGACCCTGAAACACCCTGTGACATCGATTCTGGCAGCTATCACATTGCGGTACCCGACGGCGTAGAAAAGCCCGGAGCATTTATTTTTCTGCATGGCTCTAACGGGCACGGGCGCAGCGCGGTGAAAAACAAAGGCTTTGTGAAGCGCGTCAATGATCGCGGTTATGCCTTGATCGGGGCAACCGGCGCACCTCAGGGGATCGGCAACGGTCGGGATTGGGGTGTGAATGACGGATTGCCGGATGATCGCGACGATGTTGCCTATATGAACGCGGTGATTGACGACGCAGTTGCGCGATTTAATCTCGACCGAGATCGCATTGTTTTAACTGGCTTTTCGCGCGGTGGATCAATGGTGTGGGACATCGCCTGTGCGGCACCTGACACCGCAACGGCCTATGCCGCAGTTGCCGGCGCGTTTTGGGAACCGTTTGAACCCACATGTGCCGGCCCAATTGATTTGCACCACACGCATGGCTTCAAAGACCGCATGGTCCCGTTAGAGGGACGCCAAGGCGTTTGGAAGGGGTTTGAATTCCACCAGGGCAACGTCATGAAGGCGCTGGATATATGGCGCGACGTGAATGGCTGTGTCGGCCGGGCGGATACCAGCGTCACCGAAGACGGATCTTGGCGCAAAACATGGTCAGGATGCACCGAAGGGTCCATTTCCATGACCATTTGGCCCGGCGGCCACGGTTTACCAAAAGGCTGGTCGAACACGGTTCTGGACTGGTTTGAAGACGACAAAAAAGGCAGCTGAACCCATTCAGCGCCAAAGGGGGACAAGATGACGGACGCAACACAGCGTAGCGCAGATGATATGGTGGCCGAGGCCGATACCGGCGCGCGCAACCCTTCGGCAAAATGGCAAGCAAATTTGATCGTTGGGATCTGCATCGTTTGGTCCGTGTTCCAGCTTTATATTGCCTCGAAACTGCCCGGCGTTATTGCGCAGGCCACTGGTATGGGCATCTTTGCCAATATCGTGGCCCAATCCCGTTTCGTGCATTTGGCCTTTGGGATTGTGTTGGCGACTCTGGCATTTCCTTTGATGAAATCTTCGCCGCGCGACCGCATACCGGCCTATGATTGGGCCCTGTTGTTGCTGGGCGTTGCAGCTTGTCTGTACTTGGTGGTTTTCCGCTTTGAAATTGCCGACCGTCCCGGATTGTGGAGCCCAACAGACGTCATCATGAGCGCCATCGGCATGGTGGTTCTGTTAATCTCGGTCTACCGGTCTTTGGGTTTGCCGTTGGTTGTGATCGCGAGTTGCTTTGTTTTGTTTGCCTTTTTCGGGGGGTATTCCGAATGGGCACGCAACATCACCAATTATGGCGGTGCCTCGCTAACCAAGGCGTTGGGCCACTACTGGATGCAGACCGAGGGTGTCTTTGGCGTCGCACTTGGTGTGTCCACCACGATGATTTTCCTGTTCGTGCTGTTCGGCGCATTGCTTGACCGGGCAGGCGGCGGCAATTGGTTTATCAAAGTGGCCATTGCTTTGTTGGGGTCCCTCAGGGGCGGACCGGCAAAGGCGTCTGTTTTGTCTTCTATGATGACGGGCATGATCTCGGGCTCGTCCATTGCCAATACGGTGACCACAGGCACGTTCACCATTCCATTGATGAAACGCATTGGCTTTCCTGCGGAAAAGGCAGGCGCGGTCGAGGTCGCATCGTCCACCAATGGGCAATTGACGCCACCCGTCATGGGGGCTGCGGCGTTTCTGATGGTGGAATACGTCAACATTCCTTACATCGACGTGGTCAAACACGCGTTTTTGCCAGCCGTGATTTCCTATATTGCGTTGCTGTACATTGTGCATCTGGAAAGCCTGAAAATGGGCCTGCAGGGCCTTAAGAAACCGGGCCGCCACATTGGTGTGGCGATGATCGGGCTTTTGTTCCTCAGCGGTTTTATCGCGGTCGGTGTGCTGACTTTCCTGTTGATCGGGCTGCGCATGGCGCTGGATCCGTTCATGGCAGAAAGCGTGTACGGGGCCGTGATCCTGATTGCGATTTTGTACCTTGTGTTGCTGAAGATTGCGGCAGGCTATCCCGATTTGGAAATGGATGTGGATGATGGCAGTGCCCCGACGGCGCCGCGTCTGACGCCCACGCTTATTTCGGGCCTTTATTTCGCAATTCCGATCATGATCCTGATTTGGAACCTGATGGTGCGCACGGAAACGCTGGACCGCTTGTCGCCCGCGTTGTCTGCATTCTGGGCCACGATCTTTATGATCATCATCGCGTTAACGCACCGTCCGATAAAAGCGTTCTTCCGGGGTGAAAGCACCGCGATGGAACTTGTTATGGGGTGGCGTGACTTCGTGAATGGTTTGATCCTTGGGGCACGCAACATGATTGGCATCGCCGTTGCGACGGGTGCCGCTGGCGTGATCGTTGGCACCATTTCCCTGACAGGAGCGCATCAGGTTATTGGCCAGGTGATCGAAGTCATCTCGGGCGGGAACCTGATCATTCTGTTGGTTCTGGTTGCTGTGCTCAGCTTGATCTTGGGGATGGGGCTGCCAACAACCGCAAACTACATCGTCGTGTCGTCCCTGATGGCACCTGTGATCGTCAGTGTGGGCGCGCAATCCGGGTTGATTGTGCCGCTGATCGCTGTGCACATGTTTGTCTTTTACTTCGGCATTTTGGCCGACGACACGCCCCCCGTGGGGCTTGCGGCCTATGCTGCAGCTGCGATCAGTCGAGGGGATCCGATCCAAACCGGTATTCAGGGCTTTGCCTACGATATCCGTACCGCGCTATTGCCGTTCCTGTTCATTTTCAACACGGATCTTTTGTTGATTGATGTGGGCTTTGCCAAGGCGATCCTTGTCTTCTTCATATCGTTGACCGCGATGCTGCTGTTTGCCGCCGCGACCCAAGGCTATTTCATCGCCAAATCGCGAAAATGGGAAAGTGCCGCGCTGTTGTTCATTGCCTTTATGCTGTTCCGGCCGGATTTCTTCCTGGATCAAGTAAGCGAGCGCTATGCCACAGCAGAAGGGCCTGCGTCTTATGCGTTGATGTCCGAAGCCTCAGACGGGAAAGACATTCGCCTGATCATTGAAGGGCCGGATTTTGACAATGCCGAGGTGCGGCCAACCACCATCATCGTTCCCGCTGTCGCTGGGGACGCGCAAGGGGCTTTGACGGCACAAGGGCTTACGTTCATTGAACAAGACGGGGCCTTGTTGTTGGAAGAACCGTTTGGTGGACCATTTGGATCGCTGAGTATCGACTATGACTTTTACGGCGATACACCCGTGCGTCTGGTCACAGCGCAAGTGGAAAACGACCGGCTGCCGAAAGAGTTGTTCTTTATTCCCGCGTTGCTGCTGCTGGCAGGCGTTGTCATGATCCAACGCCCACGCGCCACGCAACCCGCCTTTTAAGGGAGATCGCGGATGTTTCAGAAAATCGTGCTTGCCGTTGATGCAAACGAATTGGAAGAAGCCAAGAAGCTTGTCAATGTGGCAAAGACATTGGGGGACACCGGGGCAGAATTTCATGTCGTGACAGTTGTCCCCGATGCTGGGTTTGCTCTTGTCGGGATGGCATTGGGGCCTGATCACGCAGAGGGCGTTTTGCAGGCCACCACGACGCAATTGGAAAACTGGGCCAACGCGGTTCTTGGGCAGGGCGCACATGTACATGTGTCACAAGGGACCGTATATGATGTGGTCTTAAAGACAGCTGCGCGGATTGGCGCTGATGTCATCGTTGTGGGGGCACATAGGCCGGAGCTAAAAGATTATCTGGTTGGGCCAAACGCCGCGCGGATTGTGCGCCATGCTCCGCAATCAGTCTTCGTTGCGCGGTGATCAGGGCCAAAATCGCAACAAAAGTTGGGCGGTGATAAAGCCGCACACGTACACTTTGTGTGGATTTTGCAACGATTTTCTCCTGAAAACCCAAGGATTTCATTCCTGACATAAAACTTGACGCTAATGCGCATGAATCTGCTTGAGCGCGACTTCAGGTGGTTTTATCCCTCTATCGGGGGTAGAGAGTATGATGGAGAAATTTGTGTCAAAAAAAGTGTTAGAGAAAAAAGTCGCCGGCGTTTTTTGCCTTGTTGCCCTGCTATCTGCGTGCGGCGGCGGGTCAAATGCACCGACGTTATCAGGTTTTGCAAACGTCACGGGCGGGACCGTTGATGTCGAATTGAACCAGACCATTCGAAGAACAACGCAAGACGCCGCCGTCGGTCTGACAGCCTATGCCGTCGGAATCACAGACGATCAGATCGCGGGCTTTTCGGGTATTCAAGGTGGTGCAAATGTCGGTGCTGTGCAAACGACTGGGACCGCGACCTATGACAGTCGTTTCGGTGTTGCCGTTGTCGACAATGTTAATCGTTCCGAAACCTTCATTTCTGGAACACCGGCTGTTGCAAACGAAAGGCCGATCACACTGACCGCGGATTTTGATGCGGGAACGCTGACGGGGACGGGTGTTGCAACAGGATTGGCAACATTGGATGTGAACGCGACGATTGACGGCCAGACACTTGGTGGCAGCGCAACAGTCACGCATACGGTGCAGGCGTTGCCAGCCGGGGTGGTAAACGCAGCTGTGCAGGGTCAGATTGGCACAACAGGCGTGATCGGGGCCTTTAACGGTTCTGACGATAATACAGTGGTTGCGGGCGGCTTTGTTGGTACGCGCAATTAACGTGTTTGCGTGTTCTCAAAGATGAAACTTGGCGTCCGTCTTTGTCTCTATGCGTGGTGTGTCTTTGTCATGGCGGTCCAGGGGGCTGCCAAGGCAGAGACGCGCGTTGATATTGACGCCGCACGCAGCGCATTCGACTTGGCGCGGCAGGAGCGCGCGGATGGTTCTTATGCGTCTGCCATAGACCGTTTGCGCATGCTGGTGCGCCAATTTCCCGGTGACAATGACGTGCGCGAAGAATTGGGCTATGCGCTTATTTTGGATAAGCAATTTGCGTCTGCGCAGTTTCACTTTCAACTGTTGGCTGAACGTAGCGCGGATCCAAGACGGCGTGCATTGTATCGCGCCGTCTTGCAGCGCATCTTGTCTGATCGACCAGCCGGCGTTCGCCTGGTTCTAGAAGTGGTTCCATCCTCGAACATCAATCGGGGATCCGATACAGATCAAGTTGATACTTTTCTTGGCCTGTTACCCATCACCGACGAGTCACAGGCGCAGCGCGGGTGGCGCCGCACATTTGGGCTGGAAGGGTTCTTGCGCAAGGGGTTGGGCGCACGTGATCAACTGATCTTTGATTGGGAAGTCTTGAACACAACCTACAGCAACGACATTCTTCCGGAAGCCACGCAATTTGGCGGAACATTGACGTGGCGCCATTTCACGGCAAAAGGCAATGTTCAGCTGTCCTTTGGTCAGACCCGCATTCGCACTGGCGACGAACGCATTACGCAAAACACCATTGGTGTCGCAGGTGGCCGCATTCTTGGCGTGGGAAAGACGCGGTTTGATTGGTCATTCACCCGGTCTTTGTTGGACTTTGAGGATCAGTCGGGACGGTCCGGCCCGTTTCAATCCCTCACCCTGCGCCATACGTGGTTATTGCCGCGCTCTCAAAGCGTTTTTGCAGGTGTCGTTCTGGAAGATGCAACGCCGGAACTTGCGCATCAACGTTATGATGGTGCGATTTTACAGGTGGGCGGGCGCAAGGTTTTTCGCACCGGCACATTGGTAGAGGCGATCCTGTCCGTTGGAACCCGTGACTTTCGGGGCGTGTTCCCTGGGCAGAGTTTTGATCGCTTTGATCGGTTTGAAGAACTCTCAATCAGCGCGCAGGATTCGCGTATCCGTTACAAAGGTTTCACGCCGCGCGTGACATGCACGGTGCGCAAAAACGGATCGAACGTGTCATTGTTCGAGGCGACAACGCAGGAATGTGGTTTCGAAATTACCCGCCGGTTTTGACGAACGGCATCTGTTTGGTCGACCCCAACGCCAAAGCCCTACTCGGCAAGATGGCAGGCGACGCGTGTGTCACTCAGGTGCCGCATCTCTGGCCTGTCTTGTTTGCACAGGTCTGTGGCCAAGGGGCAGCGCGGATGAAAAGCGCATCCTTTTGGCGGGTTGATCGGATCGGGAATCTCGCCTTGGGGTGGGGGCACGTCACGGCCAAACGCGTCCAGCTTCGGCGCGGCTTCCAACAGCATTTGTGTATAGGGATGTTTGGGGGCCGAGAACAGATCCGCAGGGCTGGCCTCTTCAACCAAACGGCCAAGATACAGCACACCAATCCGGTCGGCCATATGTTGAACAACGGTCAAATCGTGGCTGATAAACACATAAGTTAGGCCGAAGTAGTC
>CALHST010000033.1 GCA_938038825.1 uncultured Paracoccaceae bacterium
GAGATGATGCTGAAGGACGCTTTGGACAGCTATGTTCAACGCGATGCAGAATTGGCCGCCGATGTGATTGCCCGCGATGAAGAAGTCGATCAGATGTATAATGCGCTGTTCCGCGAGCTGTTGACCTTTATGATGGAAGACCAAAGCCGTATTACCGCCTGCATGCACCTGCATTTTATTGCAAAAAACATTGAACGTATGGGCGACCATGTGACCTCGATCGCGGAACAAGTGGTCTATTTGGTGACAGGCGACTCCCCGGATGACATGCGTCCCAAGGCGGACGTGACGTCTGTATCCATTCCTCAGGAGTGACACCTGATGTCAGCGCAAAAACCCCGCGTTTTGGTTGTTGAAGACGAACCTGCACAACGTGAAGTTCTGGCCTATAACCTAGAAGCCGAAGGATTTGACGTCAGCCGCGCAGAAAACGGGGAAGAGGCGCTTCTTTTGGTGGCGGAAGATCAGCCCGACATCATTGTTCTGGACTGGATGATGCCGCATCTTAGCGGAATAGAAGTGTGTCGTCGTTTGAAAATCAACGCAGATACACGCGCGATCCCGGTCATCATGTTATCCGCTCGCTCGGAAGAGGTCGACCGCGTGCGCGGACTTGAAACTGGGGCGGATGATTATGTGATCAAACCCTATTCTGTCATTGAATTGATGGCCCGTGTTCGTGCGCAATTGCGCCGTGTGCGCCCGTCAACTGTTGGGCTTTTGCTGGAATATGACGACATCACCTTGGATTCCGAAAGCCACAAAGTGAAACGCGGTGAGGCTGCATTGAAGTTGGGGCCAACGGAATTCCGGCTTCTTAGCACCTTTATGGAAAAACCGGGCCGCGTCTGGAGCCGCGAACAATTGCTCGACCGCGTTTGGGGGCGCGATATCTATGTGGATACCCGCACGGTGGACGTGCATGTGGGTCGTCTGCGCAAGGCTCTGACGCAGTTTGGAGGCAATGATCCACTCCGCACTGTGCGCGGGGCAGGGTACGCTTTGGGCTAATGCAACGTGTCAGTAGACACATAAATTCGCAACAGACACATCCGCCGCGAATTCACGACCGATGGCCAGTATGCCAATTCTGCGTAAACGGGTTGGATCAAAGGTGGTTTCCGTGCGGTGCTGCTGAAACGATGAAAACGGAAACTTAAGGGTGGTCCAGTTGGGAACGGTTTGAAATTCCTGCCGATAGGCTTGCCACGGCCGTGTCAGATCTGTCGTGCGTAATCGGATATCATAGGTGGCGCCGTTCCCCCGAACATCCAACGAAACACCAGTGTAAGCACTTAAATCAATGGCGCGCCCGTCTTGAGCAAGGTCTGTTGCGATCTGAATGAACCCGCCATTATTGTCCAAACTGACATCACCCAGCAATCGCATCGCGTCACGTGGCCCCGTCGGATCGCGTTCAATCCGGCCCTGCGAAACACCGCCCATTACAGTGTCCGCAACATATTCCCAACGGGGTTCAAACTGCATGCAACTCTGCCCATACGCTTGCTCGGCGCATATTGGTGCGCTGGCCAGTCCAAAAACAACCATGCGCCGCGAAACAAGGAAATGCATCTTTTGGTCCCATCAATAAAAAAACCGTAATACCTTCGATGGCGGAAGGACAGTCATCCTTGCAAACGCATCAAGAATTTGTTGGTAAACACCATTTTCTTGTTGGAAAAAACTGGATCATATAAAACACCTTACCGTGTCTGACACTCAAGCTAATCTTCTGGTTATCGCCGTCTTTTGAGGAGCGTTGGTAACCATAGCAACGAAACACCTTCCTCGGGAATACAAAGCATCCCGAATTTGAAAAAACAGGTATCCATGGTCGATGTTGCGGGACCGCAAAAGACAAAGCCAGACAAGAAAGACGCTTGCCACCAATTCAAAGTGTGACGTTCTGCACGCGCAAATCATAGCTTGAACAGTGACTCTTTCCAAAAGCCATCATAAGAGGCGAAGGCCGACATCGACCATTGAATAGTTCATCCCAACGGCTGTTCTCTTGGTAACGATGTTGTCGTTCGCTTCGCCGCCACTGACGTTTTTGGTCCGAAAGACAAACTTATCCCGTCAAACTAGACAAATTTGCTCAACACAACCTGTGGTAGCTAAGTATTTGACTACTATAGATAGAATGCAGTAAATTGCAAATATTTCTGCTCCCCGGACACAAAATTGCCTAAAATTTACGCAAAACGGAATCTTGTGCGTAATATTTAGAAAGCAGAAAAATGAAACAAAAAGTTTTGGGGCTCGCACTGCTGACCGTTCTATGTGCCGGACCTGCAGCAGCGCAACAGGCGTCTTCGGGCGTTTCGTCGTTTGTAATGAACACTTTATTTATCGTCTTCTGTGGCGTCCTCGTTATGTGGATGACCGCCGGCTTTACCATGGTCGAAGCGGGCTATGTCCGCGAGAAGAACGTCGTCAATCAATGTGCTAAGAATATTGGCTTGTTTGCTATCGCATCCACAGCCTTTGTCCTAAGTGGATATGGAATCATGTTCCCGAACGGGTCGTGGATCATGCCTGGGATTTTTGGTTTTGACGGCATCATTCAAATCAAAGAGGTCGTCGAGGGTGGAACGGACTTCACAGGTCGTGGTCACGCCGGAGCAGCGGACATCTTCTTTCAGTCGATGTTCTGCGTCGCAATCGCGTCCATCGTGTCGGGAACTGTGGCGGAACGAATGAAGATTGCTCCGTTCTTTGTATTCACCGCCATCTTTACAGCGATCATCTATCCCATTCAGGCATCTTGGGCATGGGGCGGAGGCTTCTTGGCATCTGACCTTGGTTTCAAAGACCTTGCCGGAAGCACAGTCATCCACGTCGTGGGCGGAACAGCTGCACTGACGGGGGCCTATTTTGTTGGATCGCGCAAAGGGCGGTTTGTCGATGGCCAAAAAATTGCTTTGGGTCACTATTCGCTGCCGATGGCAACGATGGGTACTTTGATCCTGTGGATGGGCTGGTACGGCTTTAACGCGGGCTCTTACCTGAGCTTCTCAACAGATGCAGATGCATCCAATGTTGCGCGCATCTTCCTCAACACCAACATGGCTGCCGCAGGTGGCGTGATCATGGCTGCGTTTGTTTCGTACTTTCGCGAGGACCGTTTTGACCTGTCTTTCATGTTGAACGGGGCGCTTGGCGGTCTGGTTGCAATCACGGCGGAACCTTTGTTCCCAACACCCCTTGGCGCGTTCACGGTTGGTATGGGCGCTGGTGTGATCCTGTTCTGGTCGATTCAGCTTCTTGAGTCTCTTAAGATCGACGACGTGGTTGGTGCGATCCCGGTTCACTTGTTCTGCGGAATTTGGGGCACACTAGCTGTGTCTTTGACAAACCCAGACGCAACGCTGATCGGTCAACTGGCCTCTGTTGTGATCATCATGGTCTATGTTGCTGTGACAACGGCTGTCGTTTGGTACGCACTGAAGCAAACCATTGGTCTGCGTGTGTCTTCGGATGTCGAAGACGCCGGCATTGATGAAAGCGGCTATGTCCTAAGTAGCTAAACTTTGGGTCAGACTCCCACGACGTTCAACGACCGAGGCAAATCTTGCGCGTTGCCTCGGTTCAGGTGGCACTTAACCGCGTGCCAATTCAACAGAATGCCAAACGCTTAGCAATTTTGCATCGATTTCTATTGGAGTACGACAGATGAAACGTCTGATGTATGGATTTGCTGTGTCAGCGAGTATTGTCGCTAGTTACGCGAATGCCGAGATAACCTTAACGGTTGACGGGCAAGATTATGCGCTGTCCACGTTGATGGCAAACTGCCAAACAGAGACAGATGATCCCGTTGCGCAGATCAGCTGCTTTCGCGAAGTCTCAAAACTGGTGGAAGAAC
>CALHST010000034.1 GCA_938038825.1 uncultured Paracoccaceae bacterium
TGTTGCCCGGCGCGAGTTTGAAATCTGGCAGATCTTTCCACTTGCTGTCTTCAAGGTCACCGAGGCTGTGTCCACATCTCCGGCTTTGCCAATGTCGGGATCCACCAAACAAGAGCCTTGCGCAAACAGCTCCACCGGATCTTCGCCCAGCAAGAACCGCGCCATATCAAAGTCGTGGATCATCATGTCACGGAACAACCCGCCGGACGTTTTGACATACCCCAATGGCGGCGGGGACGGATCACGCGACAGGATTGTGACCAATTCCACATTGCCCACATCCCCAGCATCAATGCGATCCCGCACGGCGCGGAAATTGGGATCAAAGCGACGATTGAAAGCCACCATGAATGGCACATCTGCCGTTTCAACCACCTGCAAACAATCGCGGATTCTTGGAACGCTCAGATCAATTGGCTTTTCACAAAAAATCGCTTTCCCAGCCGCCGCAGCCTGATGGATCAGATCGTAGTGAGTTGTTGTTGGCGTACCGATTACCACTGCATCAATGCCCGGATCCGCGATAATTTCATCGCTTGTCATGACTTGTGCGCCGGTGGTTTTGGCCAAGGCTTCGGCCGCTTCAGGAAGAAAATCCGACACCGCAGCAGCCCGCGCTGTGCTCATAGAATTCAGTGTCTTTGCATGGACCTGGCCAATGCGACCACACCCCAATAACCCAATATTTATCATAGATTAGCCTTTCAACGCGCGCAGAACATTTCGCGCCGCCTGCATCACAGGATCATGTGTGTCTTTCAGGATCTGTACGCGGTCGAACCGATCTGGATCACTGTTCACCGCATCCCGCAGCGCTGACCCAAAGGCCATCCGCAACTCGGTTCCGATGTTGTATTTACAAATATGCGTTGTCCGCGCGAGCCGCCCGCGTTGATCTGCTGGAACACCTGATCCACCATGTATCACCAATGGCACGCCCGTCACCGCTTGAATGGCAGCGATGCGCTCTTCATCCAATCCGCCTGACTGGTCCTGTTGCAAATGAACATTCCCAACAGAAATGGCCATCGCATCAACGCCCGTTTCTCTGGCGAATTGTGCGGCTTCCGCAGGATCCGTGCCAGCAGAGGCTTCGCCATCGTCATACCCGACGAAGCCGATTTCACCTTCACAGGAAATGCCCGCATTATGGGCCATGTCCACGATTGCAGCCGTTTCGTCGATATTCTGCTGCAGCGGTTTGCGAGACCCGTCAAACATCAACGAACTGAACCCGCTGTCCAACGCGATTTTGCAATCTTCAAACGTATACCCATGGTCCAAATGTGCCACGACCGGGACGGATGCTTCATCCGCCAGATGTCTGAACATTTTTCCCAAAACTGGCAACGGAGTATGTTCCCGGCAACCCGGTCCAGCCTGTAGGATCACGGGGCACTCTTCGGCTTCAGCAGCAGCCACAAAGGCACGCATGTCTTCCCAGCCGAGGGTAACCAAACCGGCAACAGCATACCCATTCTTTAGTGCGGGTTGCAAAACGTCTGATAGGGTCGCGAAACTCATTTGAACTTGGCGATCATGTCTTTAATGCCGGGAATAGTCTCGATCTGATAGGCATGAGATGGCTGGAAATATTGCACCAAAGACCGCTGGCTTAGACCGCCAAGGATCGTGAAATAATACATCTCGTATCCCGGCAAAACGGCGCAGGGGTGGTATCCATTGTCCAGGCAAATCGTAGAGCCATCGACGATGTGATAGGCATCGCCAGCCTTACCGTCTTCGCGCTGCAGCATCTGAACACCCGACCCGTGGTTCGGGCGGAAACGGAAGTTATAGGTTTCATCATGACGCGTTTCGTCCGGCAGGCGATCCGTGTCGTGTTTATGGCTTGGAAAACCGGACCAACCGCCTTGGCCGACTGTGTAAAGTTCGCTCACCAGAAGACGGCCCACTTTACCGTGCTGCTTCTGCCCCAAGATGTGTTTGATCTTGCGGTGCGTCTTTGTGTCATCAGATCCGTATTGCACCAGGTCCAATTCGTCCGAACGAACCGCAAACGCCTCGAGCACGTCGTCGAACTTGGCACCAGCGACAAACACTTCTGCCTCATCTGACGTGCAGACCATTTCGGTCTTAGCGGCAGTTGGCACATAGACACCCTCTGGTTCGCCATCCCATACATCAACGCCTCGTCCACCCAGATCATCTGCTTTGAACCCTTCGACGTTCACATCCACAGACCCAGTTGCAGGCACGATGCACGTTTCGTAACCCGGCACCATATACTCAAAAGCCTGGCCCTTTTTGAGCTTCACAATGTTGAAGTAGTTGAGCGGTACAGTCGCGTCGTCCACATCCACGATGGGGTTATTTTTGTTATCAAATGGCGCGATGTGCATGGGATTGCTCCTTTAAGGGATCGTTGGGCCGGGATGTTCGGCCAAAAATGTTTCGAGAGTGGCTGTATCCGGCAATGCGGGCGCACAGCCCGGACGGGATACAGTGATTGACGCGCAGGCAGAGCCACGCAGGATTGCATCTTTTAGATCTTGGCCAGCAGCAATCCCGGTCATAAGACCTGCCATGAAGCTATCTCCCGCTCCGACGGGTTTCAGTGCCTCCACAGGGTAAATTCCCGTTCGGATTTCTTGCCCGTCACGAAACGTTATCGCGCCTTCATGGCCCATCTTGTAGACCACAACGCCTACACCGTTTTCGCTTAACGATCGGGCTTTATCCAAACCCTTGGTGTAATCGCCCGCCATAAATCCAAACTCTTCATCGTTGCCGACAATCATGTCACATTGCGCGGCGGCACGGCTTAGAACATCAGCGGCCACTTGGGCAGAAGGCCATGAATAGGGTCTGTAATCGACGTCAAAGATGATCGGCAATCCGGCTGCTTTTGCCAATTCGAACGACTTGAAAGTCGCAGACCGGGATGGCTCTGCCGCAAACACAGTACCTGCTGTGATCAACGCCCCAAAAGCGCTGTAATCAACGGCCAAGACATCGTCTTCGGTCATTTCAAAATCAGCCGCACCGTTGCGATAAATCACATTGCGGTGGCCATCCAAAACACTTTCATAGAATGCCAGCGAATTACGGAACTCGCCGCCGACGGGGGTTACGTATGTTGGATCGACGCCATAGTGTTTGAGCCGATTAATGCAGTAGCTGCCAATGCTGTCATCAGACACCCGCGTGACCAATGCGGCCTTGCCACCCAGCTTACAGATGCCCGCGCCAATGTTGGCGGAAGACCCTCCCAAATCGACGGTTACGCGCTCTGCGTTTTCGATTTTCACATCTGCATCAGTGAAGAAATCAATACCCGCGCGCCCAACAATGATAAAATTGTTTTGAGCAATGCCCTTAAACAGATCCGTCATTTTCGTCCTGCGGCGTTTGTTGCGGCGGCTTGATCAAGTACCTCGGGATAGGGGTAGTTCAATCCAAGCAGCTGTTTGATGTCTGCACTGGCCGCTTCGATAAACCCTTCGGGCATCGCGTCAGGCATGTCTTCCAAAGGTTTCACCCATTTCGGCAGATAATTGATCAAAACGGCGTTGCGATCATGGTCTGATTTGTTGGGCATGGCACAATGCCATGCAGCCCCAAAAAAGATCACAGTGTCCCCTGGCTCACCCATCATGCGCGCACAGTTTTGGAAGAAGTCTTTTTGCTCTGCATCGTTTGGATAGCGTAAATTTTTCTGCGTACCCGGCGCATAGGCG
Organism: uncultured Paracoccaceae bacterium; assembly: GCA_938038825.1. Lineage (GTDB taxonomy): Bacteria > Pseudomonadota > Alphaproteobacteria > Rhodobacterales > Rhodobacteraceae > Aliishimia. Next base: position 3,702 of record CALHST010000034.1, read on the forward strand.
GTCGCGCCGCTGAGTTCTGTGAATGGATCCAACACGATGGTGACCTGAGCGTTCATTGGGAAACTTGCGTTCAGCCCCATTGGGTGCGTATCCGCGTCATGAAAATCCCAGTAAGGATAATCGACATGCGGTTCTTGACCGGGTCCACCGGGCAAGATGCGGTTCGCGGCAATCGACCCCATGATGAATTCAGTGCCTAACCAACGACGCAGGATGTTCATCAAAACAGGATGCGCTGCCATTTCCGAAAAAACGTCGCCTTTCGCCAACAGATTCCAGACCCGACGTTGAAGATTAACCGTTCCCTCTTCCATGGCTACGCCTTGAAAGTGGGTAACCTTGACGGCGTCTTGATCACTTTCCTCCATGATCACGCGCCGCGCGCTGGAAATCTGCTCGGCACTGAACAGGCCCTTGATTTTGACCGCACCACCACCGTTCATCAGCTCTTCGCAAACGATTTTAGGATCAGCTTGGTCAGACGTCAGAGTAAGCATCATACGCCCTTTCTTTGACGTTCTGTGCGGGTGCCCTCGACCTCTTTATGAGCCTCGCGCACGCTTTCCTTGTCGGTAATATGCGGCGTACCGACTTCCCACCATGTATGACCTTCGGTTGTCCATCCCTCGTAAGGGTCTACGTTCATCACGATCACATAAGTTTTGTCCGACGCCTTGGCGCGCTTGAATGCCTCGCCCAGATCTGCGGCATGGTCTACGGTTTCGGCCGAAGCCCCCATGGATCGCGCGTGAGCTTCAAAATCGACACTAACTTGATGTGTAGCCGTCGGCGTATCTGCGATCAGGTTGTTAAAGCTGTCTTGGCCCATGTTGTTTTGCAACTTGTTGATGACCGCAAAGCCGCCATTATCAAGCACAAGAATGATCATCTTTTTCTGGGTCAGAACTGATGAATACACATCTGAGTTCATCAGCAGATAGGACCCGTCTCCGGTGAAGACAATTGTATCTTTGTCAGGCTCGCGTTGCGCTTGGGCAATTCGCGCACCCCAACCGCCAGCAATTTCGTATCCCATGCAAGAAAACCCAAATTCGACATCAACAGTACCGATATCCAACGTTTTCCAGTTTGCGGTCACTTCTGCGGGCAAACCACCTGCGGCAGCCACGACCCGGTCGCGTGGATCGCATAGGTCGTTCACTATCCCAATTGCCTGAGCATAAGAGTTCGGGCGATTGCCCACACGAGTGTTCTCCGCGACATAGGAGTCCCACTTGGCACGCTCGTCTTTGGCGCTCTGCGTCCATGTGGGATCTACCGTCACGTTAGCAGCCGCTTGCAATGCTGGCAGGGTCTGCTTTGCATCGCCGACAACCGTCGTCGACATGTGCTTGGACGCGTCATGGCGTCCAACATTCATTCCAATGAACTTCGCGTTCTTGGCGAAGGCTGTCCAAGACCCGGTCGTGAAATCCTGCAACCGGGTTCCAACTGCCAAAATAACATCCGCTTGCTCAGCAATGGCATTCGCACTGTCGGACCCGGTAACCCCAATGGGTCCAATGTTCAAAGGGTGATCGTTGGTCAAGTTCGCACGTCCTGCAATTGTCTCAACAACAGGGATTTGCGTCGCTTCGGCAAAGGATGTCAGTTCAGCAACCGCATCACCATATTGCACACCGCCACCAGCGATAATCATTGGGCGCTTTGCAGATTTCAGAAGCGCCACTGCATCTGCGATTTCTGCTGGATCAGCAGCTTGCGAACGGATGCGATGCACACGCTCCTCGAAAAATTCGACTGGGTAATCATATGTCCAACCCTGCACATCTTGCGGCAGCCCAACGAACGCAGGGCCACATTCAGCTGGGTCTAGCATCGTGGCAATCGCGTTAGGCAACGACTGAATAATCTGGGCCGGGTGTGTGATGCGATCCCAATAACGGCTGACCGCCTTAAACGCGTCATTCACCCCAAAGGTCGGGTTGCCGAAATGCTCCAACTGCTGCAGCACAGGGTCAGGCAAACGCGTCAGGAACGCATCTCCGCACAGCATCAACACCGGCAATCGGTTGGCATGTGCCAAAGCCGCTGACGTCAGAAGATTCGCAGTGCCGGGACCCGCTGACGCCGTACAGAACATGAAGCGACGACGCAGCCAAGCCTTGGCATAACCAGCTGCAGCGAATCCCATGCCCTGTTCATTTTGGCCACGATATAGAGGCAATTCGGATTTATAGTCCTGCAACGCTTCACCTAGACAGGTGACATTCCCATGACCGAATATACCGAAACCACCGCCGCATACGCGGTGCTTTTCACCATCAATTTCAATATATTGCGCAGCCAGATAGCGCACGATAGCCTGCGCTGTTGTCAGCGTTACGGTTTGCCCCGTCATGGTTTCGATGTCCTCCCATCGGCTCATTTGAGCGTTCTTGGTCTTTCTTGTGTTGACCAACCCGCTAAAACAAAGATACGTGTTTTGCAACCGGTTGCAAGATCAATCGGAGAGGAGAACCAAAATGACCAAAATCGGAATTGGTATTGTCGGTGGTGGCTATATGGGCAAGGCCCATGCCGTTGCATATTCATCTGTCGGAGCTGTGTTCAACACGCGTCTTCGGCCGGTTTTGGAAATGGTATGCGCGTCTTCGCCTGAGTCAGCAGAAGGGTACAAAACCCAGTTCGGGTTTAACCGTTGCACGGATGACTGGAAAACATTGGTAAATGACCCCAGAGTCGAAGCCGTGGTGATCGCCACGCCGCAAGCTTTCCATCGCGAAATCGCGGTTGCGGCTTTAGCTTTGGGAAAACCGGTTTTTTGTGAAAAACCGCTGGGTGCGTCGATGGATGACAGCCGCGCAATGGTTGCTGCAGCCAAAGAGTCCGGTGCCATCAACATGGTTGGTTTTAACTATATCCGAACACCCGCATCGCAATATGTCTATCAATTGCTTCAAGAAGGCCGGATCGGAAAGGTAACCTGTTTTCGCGCCGAAATGACTGAAGACTTTCTGGCAGATCCCGACTTGCCACACACTTGGCGTTGCGAAGGGGATGCGAACGGAAATATGGGTGATCTTTCCCCGCATATCATCAACTGTGCTCATCGCCTGATGGGCCCAATCAAAGAACTTTCTGCGGTCGTGCAAACAGTTCATGCAGAACGCGACGGCGGAGTAGTGACCAACGACGACCAAGCGCAAATCATGTGCACGTTTGAAAACGGTGTCATGGGACAACTGTTTATCAGCCGCGTCGCGACGGGTCGCAAAATGGGCTATGCCTATCAGATTGACGGCACTGACGGGGCAATCCGATTTGATTGCGAAGATCAAAACGCCGTTCATTTGTATCTGCGCGAAGGCCCCGATGCAGAACAAGGGTTCCGCAAAATTCTGACTGGCCCTGCGCATCCTGATTATCTGCCATTTTGCCAAGGCCCCGGTCATGGCACGGGCTACCAAGACCAAATCATCATCGAGGCTAAAGATTTCCTGACGGCCATCGACACCAAACAAAATATTTGGCCCGACTTCGCCGAAGGGATGGAGGTGAACCGCGTTGTTGCGGCCACGCTTGCCTCGTCCCGGACACGCAGCTGGGTCACGGTACAAGACTTCTGAGGAAAGGACCCTCGTTATGATTAAGATCGGCAATGCACCCTGTAGCTGGGGTGTGGAATTTGCGGATGATCCGCGCAACCCCTCCTGGCGCAAAGTGCTGCAAGAAAATGCAGCTGCAGGGTTCACGGGCATCGAACTGGGGCCCGTTGGCTTTATGCCCGAAGACCCGGCGCAGCTGGGTGATGCTTTGGAAGAGTTCGGACAAGAACTGATTGGCGGCGTTGTTTTCCGCCCATTCCACGACCCCGATGCGTGGGACGATGTGATGGATGGGTCCGTGCGGACCTGTAAGGCACTGAAAGCCCACGGTGCGCAACATCTTGTGCTGATCGATTCCATCTCGCCACGCCGTGCTCCTACCGCTGGCCGTGTGAGCGAGGCCGAGCAGATGGACGCTGCTGAATGGGCCGCCTATCGCGACAAAATCGCGACCATCGCTAAGATGGGCGCTGAAGAATACGGGCTGACTGTCGGTATCCACGCGCACGCAGCTGGCTTTATGGATTTCGAACCCGAGCTTGAACGCCTGTTGGACGAAGTGGATGAGAACATCCTAAAAATCTGTTTTGATACCGGCCACCATTCCTATGCGGGTTTTGATCCCGTAGCCTTCATGAAAAAGCACATAAGCCGCATCAGCTATATGCATTTCAAAGACATCGACCCAAAAGTGAAGGCAGACGTCATCGCCAACCGCACGGGGTTCTACGACGCCTGCGGTCAAGGTATCTTTTGCAACTTGGGTGACGGCGATGTCGACTTCCCCGAAGTGCGGCAAGTCTTGCTCGACTCCGGTTTTGAGGGCTGGTGCACCGTGGAACAGGATTGCGATCCGGCTGGCGACACGTCGCCCATCGACGACGCAAAATTGAACCGCGCCTATCTGCAATCCATCGGTTTCGAAGGAGCCTGAACCATGGCAAAACTGAACTGGGGCATGATCGGCGGCGGCGAAGGCAGCCAAATCGGGCCCGCACACCGCATGGGCGCTTTGGCTGATGGAAATTTCACACTGGCAGCCGGCGCATTAGATCATGACGCGGAAAAGGGTCGGGCCTATGCGCAGCAACTTGGTGTCGCTGCGGACCGCGCCTATGGCAATTGGCAAGAGATGCTTGAGGGCGAAAAGACACGCGATGACAAGATCGACCTGGTCACGGTCGCAACGCCCAACTCGACCCATTTCGAGATCACCAAAGCGTTTCTTGAAAACGGCTTCAACGTGTTGTGCGAAAAGCCAATGACAATGACCGTCGAGGAAGGTGAAGAGATCGTTAAAGTCTCGAAAGCCAGCGGCAAGATCTGTGCAGTGAATTACTGTTACTCTGCCTATCCCATGGTGCGCGAGATGCGCAATATGGTGGCAAATGGTGATATCGGCAAAGTGCGCGTCATAGTAACCAATTTCAGCCACGGCCATCACGGCGACGCGGGCGACGCGGACAATCCGCGTGTGCGCTGGCGTTATGACCCCGCGATGGCAGGCGTTTCCGGTCAGTTCGCGGATTGCGGCATTCACGCGATGCACATGGCCAGCTTTATCGCAGGTGACGAAGTGAAAGAGGTCTCTGCCGATTTCGCCTCGACCATCGCAAGCCGTGAATTGGAAGACGACGCTATGGTTAACTTCCGCATGGAAGGCGGCACTGTCGGGCGGCTTTGGACGTCATCTGTGGCACTTGGCCGTCAGCATGGCTTCGACATCCAAATCTTTGGCGAAACGGGCGGTATGAAATGGCTGTCCGAGCAACCAAACCAAGTGATGTACACGCCACTTGGCGGACGTACACAGATCATGGAAAAAGGCGAAGGCGGTCTGTCTGACGAGGCATCGCGCCTAAGCCGGGTCGCGATTGCACATCCCGAAGGCTTCCCCATGGCCGTGGCCAATATCTATGTTGATCTGGCGGCGGCTATTCAAGGTAAACCGCATGGTGCTTATCCCACAGCAACTGATGGCCTGCGTTCGATGGCGGCTGTTCACACCTGCGTTGCATCGGCAAAAGCGGGCGGTGTTTGGATGAATGCTGTTCCCGACCTGCTGGCTTAAACTCTACCAATCTGCGCCCGACTTGCTAGGAAAGGATCAACCTTAACAGCTGGGCGCAGATCATGGATGGATTTACATCAACTTCCTTTGGCGAACTAAATGCCAACGGGTACGACACAGATCAGGATCCCGGAACGACGCAAGAAGCCGTTGCATTGCTGTCCGAAATTGCAGACGGCGGCAGCATCCTGGAATTCGCGATTGGCACAGGACGCATAGCACTGCCGTTACTAGAACGCGGTCATGTCGTCGCCGGGATCGAAGCGTCCCCCCTTATGGTCGATGTGATGCGCCAGAAACCCGGGGGAGATCAGATCGAAACCGTTATCGGTGACATGGCAACAGCACGTTTGGATAGAACGTTCGATCACGCCATTCTGGTCTTCAACACCCTGTTCAACTTGACCACACAAGAGTCACAGATCGCGTGTTTCAAGAATGCAGCACGGCATTTGAACCGGAACGGAACCTTCACGATTGAAACCTACGTGCCGGACCTGTCCAGCTTTGTCGACGGACAACGGGTTCAAACCAAAGACGT